>JBBKVU010000237.1:0-24587 GCA_037968595.1 Comamonas sp. | reverse complement strand
GGCCGCCGGCGGCGGCTATCCGGTGCGCATCCGCGGCCTGGCGGGCGGCGAGCGCATAGACCGCACCATCATGTGCACCGCCGTGCGCGAAGCCTGGCAGGCCAGCACCCACTGGCCCGCGCTGCGCGCCGCGGTGGCCGGCGAGGTGCAAGTCATCGTCTCCAACACCGCCGACAAGGGCTATCTGCTGGACGAACGCGACGCCCCTGGCGCGCTGGACGCAGGCAGCGGCGCGCCGCACAGCTTCCCCGCCAAGCTGCTGGTGCTGCTGTACGGCCGCTGGCAAGCGGGAACACACGGGACGCACGCGCCCCGGGCGCCACTGACCCTGCTGCCCTGCGAACTGATAGAGCGCAACGGCGAGGTGCTGCGCGACGTGGTTGCCGGCCTGGCGCGCGACTGGCGGATGCCACAGGATTTCATGGACTGGCTGACGCAGCACTGCGTCTGGGCCAACTCGCTGGTCGACCGCATCGTGTCCGAGGCGATAGCGCCCGTGGGCGCGGTCGCAGAGCCCTACGCGGTGTGGGTGGTCGAGCGCCAGGCGCGGCTGGTGATGCCCTGCTCCCACCCGGCCATTGTGCTGACCGACGATCTGGACTTCTACGAACGCCTCAAGCTGTTCCTGCTGAATGCCGGCCACACCTGGCTGGCCGAGCGCTGGCTGGAGCGTGGCCTGCCTGCGGGCCTGACGGTGCGCGAGGCCATGGCCGACCCGGCGCTGCGCGCCGGCCTTGAAGCCTTGTGGGCCGACGAGATTTTCCCGGTGTTCGACGCCCTGGGCGCCGCCGCGCGCCAGCAGGCCGAAGCCTATCTGGTGGATGTGCGCGAGCGCTTCTCCAACCCGTTTCTTGACCACCGCATCGCCGACATCGCGCAAAACCATGCGCAAAAGAAGCAGCGCCGCCTGGGCCCCATCGTCGCGCTGGCGGCCGAACGCGCCCCGCAGCTTTCCCAGCCCGGCCTGAAGGCGGCGCTGGCCTCTGCCTACTGACCTTGTTTCACCTTGTTTGACCTGACCCGCCCTCCACAGCCCAGACGATGATGCCCGAAAAAACCTCCCCGCCCCAGGCTATCCAGCTGGCAGCGGCCGACAACGTCGCCGTGGCCCGCCAGGATCTGGCCGCCGGCAGCACCGTGCGGGTGATCGGCCGCGCCGTGACCGTGTCCGAACCCATTGCTTCGGGCCACAAGCTGGCCCTGGTGGCCATTGCGCGCGGTGAGGCTGTGCTCAAATACGGCCAGGGCATAGGCGTGGCCAGCGCCGACATCGCCGCCGGCCAGCATGTGCACGTGCACAACGTGGGCATGGCCGAGTCCAGCCACGCGCATGCCGCCGGCGCCGGCTACCAGCCCACCGCGCCGGCCGCCACGCCGCTGACCTTCGAAGGCTATGTGCGCACCGACGGTCGCGTGGCCACGCGCAACTACCTGGGCGTGATCTCCAGCGTCAACTGCTCGGCCACGGTCTGCCGGCATATCGCCGATGCGTTCAAGGGCGATGCCCTGGCCGCTTTCCCGCAGGTCGACGGCGTGGTCGCAATCACCCATGGCAGCGGCTGCGGCATGGGCGGCAACGGCGAGGGCCTGGAGCTGCTGCAGCGCACCCTGCGCGGCTATGCCAACCATCCCAATTTCGCTGGCGTGCTGGTCATAGGCCTGGGCTGCGAGGTCAACCAGATCGCCCCGCTGGTCGAGACGCTGCAGGCGCGTTCGCCCGGCATGTTCGCCACCCTCACCATCCAGGACGAAGGCGGCACACGCGAGACCATTGCCCAGGGCCGGCAGCTGATAGCCGAGATGCTGCAACAGGCCAACCAGGCCAGGCGCGAGACGGTGGCCCTGCGCCATCTGACCGTGGGTCTGCAATGCGGCGGCTCGGACGGCTACTCCGGGATCAGCGCCAACCCGGCGCTAGGCGCGGCGGTGGATCTGCTGATCAGCCACGGCGGCACCGCCATCCTGTCCGAGACGCCCGAGATCTATGGCGCCGAACACCTGCTGACCCACCGTGCCGCCACGCCCGCCGTCGCTGCCAAGCTGCTCAAGCGCCTGTCGTGGTGGGAAGACTACGCGGCGCTGCACGGCGGCGATCTGAACAACAACCCCTCGCCCGGCAACAAGGCCGGCGGCATCACCACCATTCTGGAAAAGTCCCTGGGCGCAGTTGCCAAGGCCGGCAGCAGCGGTCTGATGGAGGTGCTGGAATACGCCGAGCCGGTGCACGCGCACGGCCTGGTGTTCATGGACACGCCGGGCTACGACCCGGTATCGGCCACCGGCCAGGTGGCGGGCGGTGCCAACCTGATCTGCTTTACCACCGGCCGCGGCTCCACCTATGGCTGCAAGCCCACGCCCTCGCTCAAGCTGGCGACCAACACGCCGATGTTCGAGCGCATGCGGCTGGACATGGACTTCGACTGCGGCGGCATCGTCGAAGGCCGCCAGACCATTGAAGAAGCCGGCGCGGCGCTGCTGCAGCTGATGATCGCCACCGCCTCGGGCCATGCCAGCAAGAGCGAGGAAAACGGCCTGGGCGACAACGAATTCCTACCCTGGCAACTTGGAGCGGTAATGTGATGGCCAGTCCCAACGACAAGCTTTTTGATGTACTGACCGTGGGCGAGCCCATGGCGCTGTTCATGGCGACCGAGCCCGGCGCACTGCACGCCGTGCATGACTTTCGCCGCGCGGCGGCCGGCGCCGAGCTGAATGTGGCGACCGGTCTTGCCCGCCTGGGCCTGCGCACCGGCTACATCACCCGCCTGGGAGACGACTCCTTTGGCCGCTTCCTGGCCAACGAGTTGGAGCGCGAGGGCATAGACCGCAGCCTGGTGCACATCGACGCCAGCCGCCCCACCGGCTTCATGCTCAAGACCCGGGCGGCCGACGGCAGCGACCCGCAGATCGAGTACTTCCGCAAGGGCTCGGCAGCCAGCGCCCTGGGCCTGGCCGACGCCCCTGAAGGTGTGTTTCCCGCACGCCACCTGCACCTGACCGGCATCACGCCCGCGCTCTCGCCCAGCACGCTTGAGCTGGTCTTTCATCTGGCGCAGCAGGCCCGCGCGGCCGGGGCCAGCATCTCGTTCGATCCCAATCTGCGGCCACGCCTGTGGGCGAGCGCCGAGGCCATGGCGCAAACCATCAACGCCTTGGCGGCGCTGGCCGACACCGTCTTGCCCGGCCTGTCCGAAGGCACGCAGCTCACCGGTCACACCACGCCCGAAGCCATTGCCGACTTTTACCTGGAACGCGGCGCGCGCCAGGTGGCGGTAAAGCTCGGCCCGCAGGGCGCGTTCTACAAGCACCAGGACGGCCGCAGCGGCATCGCCGCCGGCATCACCGTCGAGCGCGTTGTCGACACCGTGGGCGCCGGCGACGGCTTTGCCGTGGGTGTGGTCAGCGCCCTGCTTGAAGGCCTTGATCTGGCGGCCGCGGCCGCCCGAGGCAACGCCATTGGCGCGCGCGTCGTCGGCTTTCCCGGCGACTCCGAAGGCCTGCCGACGCGCGCGCAACTCCACCCAATTCTGCATTCCTGACCCATGATGAACACTTCTACCCAGCGGCTCAGCGCCGAGGACGTGATGCGCGACGCACCGGTGATTCCCGTGATCGTGTTGAACGAGGTGCAGCACGCCGTGCCCTTGGCGCGTGCCCTGATCGCCGGTGGCATCCGCATGCTGGAGGTCACTTTGCGCACGCCCCAGGCGCTGGCCTGCATAGCAGCCATCGCCCAGGAAGTGCCCGACGCCGTGGTCGGAGCCGGAACCGTGCGCAGCGCAGCCGACGCAAGCGCGGCCAAGCAGGCAGGCGCGCGCTTTGCGGTCAGCCCAGGATTCACCCCCGCCCTTGGCCGTCAATGCCGAGACCTGGATCTGCCGCTGCTGCCCGGCGTGGCCACCGGCAGCGAAATCATGCTGGCGCACGAAGAAGGCTTCAAGGCGCTGAAATTCTTTCCCGCGGTCCAGGCAGGAGGACTGGCGATGCTCAAGGCCTGGCAAGGCCCGTTCGGCGACACGATCTTCTGCCCCACGGGCGGCATCCATGCCGGCAACGCCCAGGATTTCCTGGGACTGCCCAATGTCGCCTGCGTGGGAGGATCGTGGCTGGTGCCGGCGGATGCCCTGGCGCGCGGCGAATGGGATGCCATTACGTCGCTGGCGCGCGCCGCCTGTGAATTGAAACGGTAGACAGCCGCCGTCTGCTGCCTGGGTTTTCCTTGCCTGGCTTTGCATACCTTCTGCGATCGCATCCGGATGCGCTCATGGAAAGCCGCAGGCAACGGCGGACGCTCGACCTTGGAAATAAGCCCAGCCCAACAGAACTGTGTTAAAAAACAGTAGACTTTGGACTTGATAGCTACAGGAAAAACTCCAGCCATGTCCATAGAAATCGAGCAAGAAGAAGTCTCCATCTTCGAAGACCGCCTTTGGCATCACAAGGGCTGGGAGGCCCGCGTCATCAAGAATGAAGACGACGACGGCTGGGCCGTGGCAATGACCCAGGACGGCCAGGCGGAACCGGCGCTGATCGGCCCCTGGACCATGGGGCGTGACAAGAAGAATCCCAAGCCGCTTGACGTGTCGGCCTTCAACACGCTGGTGAAGACTGCCAGCGAAATAATACGCAGGCACGAGCAGCACCAGGCAGCGTTGCTGCACAAGGACATCGAGATCGAAGTTCGCGGCTTGCGCGTGACGGTGGCGCTCGATATCGAGCCCGATGAGGATAACCCGTCTGCGACCCTCACCGCCACGGCCGCGGATGGCAGCCAGTTGGCCCAGGTACGCGTGCGGCCGGACCATAACCTCAGCCGTGCGTCTGCGCAGCGCTGGGCAGAAGCGGGCTACCCGCGTGCCAGCGAGGAATAAACCCCAGGATCAGGCCCTGGCTTTGGCCTCGGGCGCGAATCGCAATTATCCGGTCACTTCCAAACTGGCGTCGGTCGACTGTCCAGCTGTTGATCTGGGCTTTTTTTTGACGGACTCGCTTGGGGGTCCATCGCTGCCTCTCTTACGGAAGCCAACCAGGGGCAGTGCAGACTCAGGGTTCGCACGTATCCCGCTATCTCAAATGCCGCATCGCATTCATCGTTGAGTTGGCGGCATGCTCGGTCATGGCCTTTTCCGCCGCCGCGCCATCGCGCGCCATGATGGCGTCCACGATCTTTGCGTGCTCATCATTGGAATGGGCCAGCCGGTTTTCAGTCACGAAGAACACCTTGGAGCGGAACGGAGCCAGCCGCTGGCGCAGGGTTCTGGCGATTTCCTCGAGCGTGCGGTTGTGCGCGCCCGCATAGATCTGCGCGTGAAATTCTTCGTTCAATTGGGCGTAGGCATTCTCGTCACCCCGGTTCTTCGCATCCATGGCCTGGAGATGCAGGTATTCGATCTGCTTTTGCTCCGATAGCGCTGCACGCAAGGCACACAGCTTGGCGCACAGTGCCTCCACTTCTCCCGCCGCTTCAAACAGCCCCCTGAGCTCCGAGGAATCCACCTCGGCGACCGAAAACCCCCGCCGAGGCAAATACTCGACCAGCTTGGTCGAGGCCAGATGTTGCAGGGCGTCGCGCACTGGGCTGCGGGAAACGTTGAAGCGCAAGGCGATCGACTGCTCGTCCAGCCGCTCGCCGGGCCGGAACTTGTGCATGACGATCTCTTCCGCCAATTGCTCGGAGATTGTCTGAGAGAGAGTTTTGCTGCTCATTTGAACCCCTGTGCCGCGCAAATGTGCACAGAATCAAAAATTTGAGTGCATTTTATACAACTACGTCGAAGTATCGCTTTTTGTATAAAAAATTGCATGGACTTTTTTCCTTTCATTCCCGCATCGGCGGACGGCGATTTCCAAGCCATTTTTCTCACGAAGTTTTCACCCAACTGACGCTTGCAGCAGGAGCGCTGCATGGGTGTGTGCGCATGCCACCAGCCGCCGCCCCGTCCACCGCCAGGATCGGTATTTACCCTTTATTGCGCTCTTTTCAGAAAAATTGAGTGCAATTTTTAAAAAAAGAATCCAAAATCCGCTCGACTAATTCATTTACACATTGCTCGAGGAGACAGTCATGACATGGATCGCATTGGCCACCTATGCAGGCCCCCAAGGCAACGCGCCGGCACTGGTGCTGGACCAGCAGCTCTACGATCTGCGCGCCTTGCATCAGGCAGGGTTGGAGCCGGTGCCGCTGGCCTACCTGGAAGGCGGCGTCGAGGCCATCGTGAAGGATGGAAAGAACGGCCAGCGCTGGCTTGAAGCCGTGGCCGCACCGGCACAGGCTTTGGTGCAGGAGCGCAAGGTGGGCCCGGTGGCGGAAGGCTCCAGTCACCTTCAGGCGCCGTACGTGCCGCAGCACATGTTCTGCGCCGCATCCAACTATGCAAAGCACGCCAACGAGATGGGCACGGTGCTCACGGCCAAGTCCGAAAGCAAGCCCTACATGTTCCTCAAGCTCTCCAACACCGTCATCGGCCCGGGCGGAACGGTGCTGATGCCGCCCGAGACCACCAAGCTGGACTGGGAGATCGAACTTGCCGCCGTGATCGGCAAGCGCTGCCGCCGGGTCAGCGTGGAAGAGGCGCTTGACTGCGTGGCGTACTACACCATCCTCAACGACGTGACAGCGCGTGACCTGAACCTGCGTTCCGACTACCCGTTCAAGCACGACTGGTTCCAGGGCAAGTGCCACGACACCTTCGCGCCCTTCGGCCCCTGGCTGGTTCCCGCCTCGCAGATTCCCGATCCGCAGTCGGTTCACATGCGCCTCGACGTGAACGGCGAGACCATGCAGGACGACAGCGCCGCGACCATGATCTGGACCGTGCGCGAGCAGATCGCCTATCTCTCCACCATCGTGACGCTGGAGCCCGGTGACGTGATCGCCACCGGCACCCCTACCGGTGTCGGCATGGGGCGCGGCGTTTTCCTTAAGGATGGTGATCGCATGCTTGCCTCCATCAACGGAATCGGCGAGCTCGCCAACCAGGTCCGCGCGGAAACCGTCTAGGTCGCCCACAGCGTTCGATGCATCCACAAGAACATCAAGGAGACAACATGCGAACCCAACGGAGACAAGACGCGCGAAACAGGATCTCGCGCACGGCAAGAATGCTGGGAATCTGCGCACTGGCGGCCGGCGCTCAATGCGCCCTGGCCCTGGAAAAGCTGAGCTACAACATGGCCTGGCTGCCACAGGGAAGCTCGGTGGGCGTGATCGTGGCGCAGCAACTGGGGTACTTCAAGAATGCCGACCTCGAGGTGAACATCGTGCGCGGCTACGGCGGCAACCGCACGGCCAATGAAGTGGATCAGGGCCAATTCGACATTGGCTACGTCGACCCCGTCAGCGTCATCCTCAACCGCGCCAATGGAGGCCAGGTTCGCCTGATCGGCGCCATCAACACGCGCTGGCCAGCCGGTATCTGCTTCGACACCAAACGCTACAACCTCAAGACGCCGGCCGATCTCAAAGGCCTGCTGCTCGGCGGCGGATCGGGCTCGGTGGTGCACAACATTCTGCCGGTCTGGCTGGAGCGCAACGGCCTGCCCAAGAACAGCGTGCGCCTGATGCGCATGGATCCGGCCGTGGTCGATGCATCGCTGATCGAGGGAAAGATCGATCTCGCCGAATGCTGGCGAGCCAGCAAC
The DNA here is from genome assembly GCA_037968595.1 of Comamonas sp. Classification (GTDB taxonomy): domain Bacteria; phylum Pseudomonadota; class Gammaproteobacteria; order Burkholderiales; family Burkholderiaceae_C; genus Comamonas. The sequence continues at coordinate 16,943 of JBBKVU010000237.1, read as the reverse complement.
CGCGTGGTCACGCAGAAGCAGGCCAACGATGCGCGCGTCAAGCTCGGCTGGATCGAGTACAGCGATTTCGGCCTTGATGCCTACGGCAGCGGTTTTGCGGTCAGCGACGCAACCCTCAAGAAGCGACCCGATGCCTTGCGCAAGTTCCTCAAGGCGTCCTATCAAGGCTATGACTACGCGCTGGCCAACCCCGAAAAGGCCGCCGATCTCATCGTCAAGGCCTTCCCGACGACGGACCGCAATGTGGCCCTGAATCAGATCAAGGACATCAACGACCTGATCATCGACCCCCAGGTGAAGGACAAGGGTCTGGGCTTTCTGCGCGAGGACCGCATGCTCAAGACCGTGCAGTTCATCGACAGCGCCTTCAATCTGAACGGCAAGGTCAAGCCGCAGGACGTCTACAGCGACGCGCTGCTCAAACCATGAAGGAGTTGCGAGAAATGGCACGACGCCCCAAGCCCCAACGTATCGGACATCTGGTTCTCAACGTGAGAGACCTGCAGGCCTCGGTGCGCTTCTACACCGACATCGTCGGCCTGACGGTCTCCGACTACATCGCCGACCAGATGGCCTTCCTGCGCTGCTCGGATGACCACCATGATCTTGGCCTGGCTCAGATTCCTCCCGGAAGTCCCCTGCTCCAAGACACCTACCGGCCGGAGCGGCCTGGACTGGAGCACTTCGCCTACCGACTCGAATCACTGCAGGAGATCGAGGAAGCCGCGCAGTACCTGCAGGACAGAGGTGTGGAGATCGTGCGCGGCATCGGCAAGCACGGGCCCGGAGAGAACCTGTTCCTGGTGTTCAAGGACCCGGACGGCAATTACTGCGAGTTCTATGCCGAGATGGTCCAGGTCACGGCCGACACGCCACACGCGGCACGCGTCTGGGACAACGATCTCAAGGCCTTCGATCAGTGGGAGTTCGAGAAATTCGTCGTTCCTCCGCCGGCCTGGGGACCTTCGAAGCAGTCCTGAAGCCTCATCGCTGAACCGGCATCGATGCGCCGAAAAAAAACCAAGGGCGCATCCCACATTCATTCATCGGAGACATTGCCGTGAACCCAAATTCTTTCGCCACACGCTCATGGCGGCAGTTGATCGACCCTCTCGTGTTGACCGTGATCCTGGCCGTGCTGTGGCAGCAGTCGGTCGACTGGTTTTCCATCAAGCCCTATCTGCTGCCGCCGTTGAGCCAGGTTCTGGAGAGCCTGTGGTCCAACCGCATGGCCTTGCTCAGCGAGGCCTGGGTGACGATCAAGGAAGTGCTGGCGGGCTTCGTTCTCGCCGTGGCCGGCGGCGTTCTGCTGGGCCTGGTGATCTACGCGATTCCGCTGGTCAAGCGCGCCCTTTATCCGCTGGTGGTGGTCTTCCAGGGTCTGCCAAAGATCGCCCTGGCTCCGCTCATGGTGATCTGGTTTGGCTACGGAGACACATCCAAGGTGCTCATGGCCTTCCTGTTCGCTTTCTTCCCCGTCACCGTCGCCACCTTGGGCGGCCTCGCCGGAACGCCGGCGCATCTGATCGAGCATTTCAAGGCCATAGGGGCGCCAGCGGGCATGACCTTTCGCAAGCTTCTCGTGCCTGCCGCCATGCCTTCCATCATGGACGGCTGCCGCGCTGCGATGCCGCTGGCAGTGATAGGCGCCATCGTGGGTGAATTCGTCGGCTCTGAACATGGCCTGGGCCATCTCATCCTCGAAGCCAATGCGAATGCGCGCACCGACTATCTGTTCGCGGCACTCATCGTCATCTCGGTCGTTGCCGGCGCACTGTATGCAATGGTGGAGCTCGTGGCCAAGCGCGTCTGGTGGCGCGGACTGTAGAGCCGAGACCCGCAGCCTTTCAAACGACCGACCCCCTTTGCGATTTTCTATTTCAACCAGGAGACAGACATCATGGCCAAACTTCGTCACATTGCCCTCGCCGTACCCGATCCACAAGCCGCGGCAGAGTTCTACAGCAAGGTCTTCGACATGGAGATCATCGAGCCCACGCACTCCCCGATCGCGGAAGGCGTCTACCTGTCCGACGGCACGGTCTGCCTCGCGCTGCTGAACTACAAGACCGATGAAGCGGCGGGCCTAGAGCGCGGCAAGAACTGGGTCGGCACGCACCATTTCGGCTTCTGGTGCGACGACCTGGAAGAGCAGCGCAAGCGCATCGAGGACAGCGGCGGCACCTTCTTCATGGACCTCCCGCACGACAAGAAGAGCCTGTACTACGAGATGAAATTCCGTGACCTGCATGGCGTCGTGTTCGACATCTCCGAAGGCGGCTGGGTCGGAGCCAAGAAATGAGACCGGCACTCATGGCTGTGCAGACACCCTCGCAAGCCCCGGCTAGGGACATTGCCATCGAGGCGCGGCGCGTCGGCAAGACCTTCGGCGGCGGCATGCTGGCGCTAGACCATGTGGACTTCACCATCGAGCGCGGCGAGTTCGTCTCCATTCTCGGTCCCAGCGGCTGCGGCAAAAGCACGCTGCTGCGCGTGATTGCCGGACTGTACGAGCCGGACGCCGGCGGCGATCTGCAGATCCTGGGCAAGCGCAGCAACGGCGTGAGCGAGGATGTGGGCGTGGTCTTTCAGACGCACAACATGCTGCCCTGGGCGACCGTCGAGGCCAACATGCGCCTTGCCGCAGAGGTGCGGCGCATTCCCAAGCGGGAGATCGACGAACGCATTGACCAGTTGCTGCCCATCCTCAAGCTGGAGAAGTTCCGCCACAGCCATCCGCATCAGCTCTCGGGCGGCATGCGCCAGCGGGCAGCGCTCGGGCAGATCCTGATCACGCGCCCCAAGGTCCTGCTGTTGGACGAGCCCTTCGGCGCGCTGGACGCACTCACGCGCGATCAGCTCAACGTGGAGCTGCTGCGCATCTGGCAGGAAATGCGCCAGACCGTGGCGCTGATCACGCACAGCATCGCCGAGGCCGTGCTGCTGTCCGACCGCGTGCTGGTGATGTCGGAGCGGCCCGGAAAAATCGTCAAGGAAATCAACATCGATCTTCCACGCCCTCGTGACCCCCGGCTGACCAAGGAGCAGGTGCGCTTCGGCCAGTACGTGACGCAGCTCGGTCAGCTGATGGGCGTGGACTAAGCCGCCCCGGCTCTTGAAAGACACACACAACATGAACCTCGAAAAATTTCACGGCGTGATCCCCGCCATGGCCACGCCATTCACCAGGGACTTCGAGCTGGACGAGTCGCGCGTGCGCACGCTCATCGACGAGTACATCGCTGCCGGCGTGCATGGCATATCGGTCGCGGGAAGCCAGGGCGAGTTCTTCGCGCTCTCGAGCCGGGAGCACATCCGCCTGCTTGAAATCTCGATGGATGCCATCAACGGCCGCGTGCCGCTCTATGCCGGCACGGGCGCCGCGACCACACGCCAGGCCATCGAGCTGACGCGGGCCGCGCAGTCCATGGGCGTCGATCTGGCGCTGGTCATCACACCCTACTTCGTTCAGCCCACGCAGAGCGAACTGGTGGATCACTTCACGGCCGTGGCACAGGCCACCACGGCGCCTGTCATGCTCTACAACAATCCACCGCGCACCTCGGTGAACGTCAGCGCCGCGACACTGGCCGAATGCATGCGCAGGCAGGCCAACATTGTGGGCATGAAAGACTCGAGCGGAGATCTCACGCAGTCGATTGAATATCAGTTGCTCGCGCCCCGCCCCGCCTTGCTGTTCTCGGGCCGCGACACCATTGCGCTGGCGATGATGCTGCACGGCGCGCAGGGAACGATCTCGCCCGCTGCCAACGTCTTCCCCGGGCTCATGGTCCGCATGTACGACGCATTGCGCGCGGGCCAGCACGAGGAAGCGCTGCGCATCTCCAACATCTTCGCGCCACTGCGCGCCGCCTGGGCCTGGGGCTCCTTCCCGGTGGTGATCAAGGAGGCCATGCAACTCATGGGCCGCGATGCCGGCCCGACCCGGGCGCCGATCGCCGCGCTGCCTCCCGCCGTGCGCGAGAAGTTGTCGGAAGTGGTCGAGCGCATTGCGGCGCAAGCCTGAGAACAGGGCCATGCTCGACAGCCACGCCCTGGACACCCTGTTCCGCAGCGCCCGGTCACACAACGGCTGGCTTGATCGGCCGGTAACGGATGAGCAACTGCGCTCCATCTACGACCTGGCCCGCTGGGGGCCGACCTCGGGCAACAGCTGCCCGATGCGAGTCATCTTCGTGCGCACCCGCGAAGGGCGGGATCGATTGCTGCCATGGATCTCGCCCGGCAACGTGGACAAGGTCTTGCGTGCCCCGGTAACCGCCATCGTCGGCTATGACGGCGAATTCCATCGCGCACTGCCGCGTCTCTTCCCCCACAACCCGGGATTCGCCGGGACCTTCGAGGGGCCGGACAAGGCGGCACACCGGCAGGACACCGCGTTTCGCAATGCCAGCCTGCAGGCAGCCTACCTGATGCTGGCGGCGCGCGCGCTCGGCCTCGACTGCGGCCCCATGTCGGGCTTCGATGCGAAAGGGGTCGATGGCGCGTTCTGGAGCGGCACCTCGGTGCGCACCAACTTCCTGTGCGGTCTGGGGCACGGCGACAAGAGCAAATTGTTCGACCGCCTGCCGCGGCTCGATTTCGATGAGGTCTGCAGCCTCCAGTAAAGCCTTGCAGGACCTTCGCGGACGGCACGGCGCAAGTCTTCTTGTCCATTCGCCGCCATCCCCACCCATGCCTTTCAAGCCAGCGTGTGATTAACCTTGGAGTCCATTGAAATGAAGAAATATCTTGGCCTGGTCGTGATGCTCGCCGCCTCCGGTGCAGCCACGGCCCAATCCTCCGTCACCCTGTTCGGCATCGTCGATGCCGGCCTGACCTACGCAAAGGCCAGCGGCGGTGACTCCATATACGGCATGAGCAACAGCGGCAACCTCACCAGCCGCCTGGGCCTGCGCGGCACGGAGGATCTGGGCGGCGGACTCAAGGCGGGCTTCTGGCTTGAGGGCGGCTTCAACAACGATTCCGGCGCCGGACTGACCGCGGGCTCCTTCGATTTCAAACGCCGCTCCACCATCAGCCTCGCGGGAGACTTCGGCGAAATACGTATGGGACGGGCTTTCACACGCGCCTACGAGAACCTCAGCCGCCACGACGTCTTCGGCCAGGTCGGCATAGGACAGAACCAGACCTGGTACAACGCCCCGGCTGCGGTGGTGCGCAGCAGCAACATGCTGACCTACCTCTCGCCATCCCTTTCGGGCTTCAGGGTGTCGGCCGACCTGGGCTTCGGAGAAACCGCAGGCAGCGCATCGAACAATCGCTACCTCGGCGCCGCGGCCACCTACGACAATGGCCCGCTCAGCCTTTCGCTTGCCGCCGAACAATGGAACGCTGCCGCCTACACAGCGGGAACACAGACCATCGTCCTGGACAACACCTCGGCCTATGGCCTTGGCGCCGGGTACAACTTCGGCGCGATCAGGCTGGCGGGACTGGTTCGCCAGCAGCGCAACAAGCCCATCACGGGCGAGAGCGTGAAGTTCAATACCGCCCACGTCGGCGCCGTCGTCCCTCTGGGCGCGGGTGAAGCTCGCATGGGCTACAACTACTACGACAACGCCAGCACGCAGGGCAAAGCCCATCAGCTTTCGCTGGGCTATGTCTACAACCTTTCCAAGCGCACGGCGCTCTATGGCACCTACGCTTTCATGAAGAACCAGCAGCAGGAACGCTTCATGCTGACGGCCGCGGGTCTCAACATCACAGCTCCCGCGCCCGGCAAAAGCCAGAATGCGATCACCGCAGGGATACGCCACAGTTTCTGAGGCACGAACTCGGCATTGTTGCAGCGAGTGAAGCACACTTGCTTTCCTACACCACCTGGAAGTAGAACTCGGGCACCGTCAGACCGGCCCAGGCCGCTGAAGCGCGTCGATGATAGGCTGCCGGTTGAATTCCACTCAAAACCGGCCCGCTGACCTACCCCCCTTCTGGATACCTGAAAAACATGTTGATTCGTCTCGCGCAGCTACAAGACGCTGCAGAGTTACCACTCATAGAAAAATCTGCGGCCAAATTATTCCGAACCCAGGCTGGTCTGTCATGGTTGGCTGATGGCCCTGCAATTTCACAGGCGGAGCACGAAAGACTCATCCTCAAACAGACAGTCTGGGTCGCAGAGTCATGTGCAGGTGACTTGATTGGTTTTATCGACACCGAAGTTTTTGGCCATGACCTTCACGTGTGGGAGCTGTCAGTCCATGAAGCTCGGCAGCGAATGGGAATTGGCAAAAAGCTGATTCTGAGCGCATATGCATACGCTCTTGAACACGGATTGGCGGCATTGACTTTGACAACTTTCTCTGATGTTCCGTGGTGCGCTCCTGCCTATTCCAAGCTTGGATTTCAACCGGTGCATCAGCCAGCACAACGTCTTCTAAGCACCTTGGAAGAAGAGGCACGACATGGCCTGCCAATGGCCAAACGCCTGGCGATGACATTGCCGACAGGAACCCAGTCAAATCAGTTGTGACTTCCTTTGGTCGGCCGTCCGTGTTCGATGCAACCGATTTCGCTTGTCAAGAGGTGTTCGCCAGACGCTTACCCTTTCTCAAGATTCGGAGTTAAGGTCTGCAATATTCCCCATCTTCAACGTCACATGCCGAAACCTCAGACCTCATCACCCCTGTTGTCACCCGTTGTGGCAGCCAAAGCCTGCGCTCGATATTCGGCTCTTGGGCTCGCAGTACTGGTGACAGCCTGTTCGCAGCCCGACGAGCAGAACTGGAAGTCGGTAGGAAAAATCTCGGATGGTCTTCGGGCCAGGTTTGTCGAGGTCGCGCGCGAGAAGGCTCAGGATAGGGAGACCTATGAAGCAGCTGTCGCCTCGCTTTGCAAAGGCGAACGAATTTGTGTTGTCGGATTCTTTCTGCCAGGCGACCGTATTCCTCCATCCAGCAGCTCAAAGCAATTCCTGGCGAATGGCGGCTGGAAACCGTATTCGCCGGCTGCAGTCTGGTGGAGTAACACCAGCACGGGTGCCACCGGCTTCACGAAGTGGGACTGCGCGAGAGCCGGCGAGTCCGGTGCACCCTTGGATGCACTCTGCGGAAACGGTGTAAAGGAGGCTCACCAGGCGATTCTGTCCATGGCTGCAAGGGCCGGAATGGCTCAAGCCTGCAAATGGCCGGAGAGCAATGCGGCATCCGTCGCCGCGGCCCATATTGCCAACATGTCAGATCCTCGGCGACAGGCGCTCACCCAGAAGGCTTACGACGGAATGTACGCCTCATCGCTCAAGGGGCCGAACAACCCGGCCGACTGCAAGCGGTTGCAGCAGAAGATGGAAGAGAACGCAAAGCAAGCGGAGAAGGTGCTTGCTTTGTAATGGGTGGACTTGAGGCTCCCAACCTCGGCCAGGTGCGCAACGTCACTGTACTTTCGATCGTGCGTCACTCCAATTTCGTTTTTTCTGGGTGGGGCTACCGGCCTGGGCGCCCATGGCGGTCTTTAAGAAGGCCCATGTGCGCTTGTTCTATTGAAGTAAGGCAAAGGCCGCTGTGTCTGGGCCTACAGGCTGGCGCTCGTCTATGGACACCAGTGTGTTGATCTGAGCTGGGTTGGCCTAGGTCCAGCAGAGATGCTTCTGCGTTGAATGCGCGCGGGGAAGCGCGCTCAGGAGCATTTGGCGCAGCGCGAACGGGCGCATGGCCTGATCTGTGGCCGGGCCTGGCGATCAGTCCATCCTGGGCAGTGTTCAAAGGCCGCAGTGCAGCGATTACGGCTGCTCATAGCTGCATGGCGACCTACCGGTCACCGCTGGATAGCGGTCCTTGGAGCACCAATAACGGCGAATGTTCAATGGCTGGTTCCAAGTGAGCAGCCGACGATGGCTGTCAGTTTCAGTTAGATGAATTATGGGAAGTCCGCCATCGCGGCACATGTGCAGGTACTATCAAACCGCAACAGAAATTCACTTGTACGGTATGTGAAAGCGCGCTCATAACAGGTTGCTGAAGACAACTATTCAGTTGTACACAATGTTTGTTCTATCTGGTTTTTGGATGGCCCCTACAAACCGTCAAGTGACTCAACCCCATGCTCAAAGTAGCAGGGCAACCGGCGGCCGGAACCTGTAGATTGATTCGAATCGATAGCGTCGGCACATCTCAAAGCGGTTAACGCAAATCTTCTCTAGGCTCCAGGTCCTTTTTCCACCATCACATCTTTGGCTCGAACCTCCGCAGAACACTCCGAGCAAACGACAACAGGGTCAAACAGGTGTCCGCAGCCAGTGTGTCGATGAAGCAACGGTCGTCCATCTTTGCTTGTCATATGGATGTCCCCCCAGTGCACGATGGCCATGATGATGGGATGAAGGTCCAATCCCTTAGGAGTCAGGCGGTATTCGAAGCGGATCGGAGCCTCTTGGTAGGCCACTTTCTTGAGCACCCCAACTTCCACCAACTTGCCAAGGCGATCAGCCAGCATGGGGCGTGAAATTTTTAGCCGTTGCTGAAAATCCTCGAAGCGTCGCATACCAAGAAAGCAATCTCGCAGCACGAGCAGTGTCCATCGGTCTCCGATCACGGAGACGGTGCGTGCGACTGAACAGTGTTCTTGGTCCAGATTATTCCATTTCATTTTTGTGATTTTACGCTTGACGAGTTCATTTTTTAAACTTAATCTTTAGTCAGTTTAAAAAATGAACTTAGGAGACAAGCAGCATGCAGGCCTATTCAGACGATCTGGACGCCCATATCGCCGCTCTTCCGGAGCGCATGTCACACGTGATTCGTCCCTGGGCACAGCACTCGCCCAATGCAATTGCGTTGTCCGAAGCTGCGCGTGTTCTGACGTACCAGGAGTTGGAGCAAGCCATCCAGACGACCGGAAAGTGGCTCGTGCAACGCGGCGTCCGATCTGGAGACCGGGTCATGCTGCTGGGTGAAAACTCGATCGCGCTGGCCGTGCTGGTGCTGGCAATCGGCGACATCGATGCCTGGCCTCTGGTGGTCAACGCGCGGATCAGCGAGCGGGAGGTCGACGCCGTCCTTGAGCACAGCGGATCGCGCTTGGCGATCGCAACGAGTTCCGCCTCGGCGGATGCCACCCGTCATGCCCAGCGGATGCAGGCAACCTTCCATGAGATCCCGGGCATAGGCAAATTGGCGGTGACCGCAGCGGACCCCACCGTACCGGCAGAACCTGTCCACGCCGACGGTGCGGCCCAGGTCGGGGCGATGATCTACACCTCGGGGACCACCGGCACTCCCAAGGGCGTCATGCTCAGCCACCGCAGCGTAATGTTCACCGCACTGATCGGCGGTGTGATGCGCGGCTTTAGGCCGGATGACCGCGTCTATGGCGTGCTGCCGATGTCGCACATTGTTGGCTTCTCGTCGGTGCTAATGGGAACCTTGATGTTTGGTGCGCGTCTGGAACTCGTGCCTCGCTTTGACGCCAAGGCAACCCTAGACGCCTTGAGCCATGACGGCATTACTCGCTTCCAGGGCGTGCCCACGATGTACCAGCGCCTGCTGGAAGCGTCGGCGGGCCCTGCGGTCACATGCCCAGCGCTTCGCAGTATCGGCGTGGCCGGCGCACCGCTGGATCTGACCTTGAAGAGGGCGGTCGAGGCCGCCTTCGGCCTGCCCTTGCACAACGGCTACGGTATTACGGAGTGTGCTCCGACGATTTCTTTCACCCGTATCGCCGATCCCCGCGATGACACCACGGTCGGCCCGCCTATTCCAGGAATCGAGGTGCGCCTGAAAGTGGCTGGCGGTGAGTTGGCTGCCCCTGGAGAGGTTGGCGAACTCCATGTGCGCGGCCCGAATGTGATGCTGGGCTATTACAAGGCCCCGGAGATGACGGCGCAGGTCGTCGATCCGCAAGGCTGGTTCAACACGGGAGACCTGGCCCGGCTGGATGGCCTTTATCTGCACATCGTCGGCCGCACCAAGGAACTGATCATCCGCTCGGGCTTCAATGTCTACCCCCCGGAAGTCGAAGCGGTTCTTGCGGCGCATCCTGCCGTGGCCAACTGCGCCGTGGTCGGCAGGGCGGTGCCCGGTAACGAAGAGGTCGTGGCCTTTGTACAGCTCAAACCCGGGGCCGCTGCCACAGCGGAGGAAATCGGGCAGTTCGCAGCCCAACACCTGGCGCCTTACAAGCGCCCGATCGAGGTCGTCATCAAAACCTCGCTGCCAGCCACCTCGGCCGGAAAGATCCTCAAGCACGAGCTTTCCAAGGAAGCGGTGCGAGACGCATCCTGAATTTTCGACAACGCTGCTGTGACCACTGCTGGCGCAGCGGCAACCCATCCATGCCTGATATTCGAAGGAGAAACCCATGGCAGAAAAGAAAGCCGTTTTAGTGATCGGCGCTGGCGACGCAACCGGCGGTGCCATTGCGAAGCGCTTTGCGCGCGAAGGCTATATCGCCTGCGTCACGCGCCGCAGTGCGGACAAACTGGAGCCGCTGGTGGAGGAGATCCGTGCCGCGGGCGGAGAGGCCTACGGTTTCGGCTCTGACGCGCGCAAGGAAGAGGAAATGGTGGCCCTGGTGCAAAAGATCGAGGCCGAAATCGCGCCCATCGAAGTGGCTATTTTCAACATCGGCGCCAATGTGCGCTTTCCCATCACCGAGACCACGGCGCGCGTGTACTTCAAAGTGTGGGAGATGGCCTGCTTCGGCGGTTTCCTGATGGGCCGTGAAGCTGCCAAGGTCATGCTGCCGCGCGGCCGCGGCACCATCATCTTCACCGGCGCCACAGCCAGCCTGCGTGGACGCGACGGCTTTGCGGCGTTTGCCGGTGCCAAGCACGCGCTGCGCGCGCTGGCACAAAGCATGGCGCGCGAGCTTTGGCCCAAGGGCATCCACGTGGCCCATCCGGTGATCGATGGAGCCATCGACACCGACTTCATTCGCACCAACTTCCCCGAGCGCTATGCGACCAAGGATCAGGGCGGCATCGTCAATCCCGAGCACATCGCCGACCTTTACTGGCACTTGCACCAGCAGCCGCGCGACGCTTGGACGCATGAGACCGAGATCCGTCCCTGGATGGAGGCGTGGTGATGGCGCAGGCGAACATTGGCATCCATCGCCATCTCGACAACGGTGTCCTGCGCCTGTCATTCGAGCGGCCAGAGCGCAAGAATGCGATCACTCAGGGGATGTACACGGCGCTAGCCGACGCGCTGCTGGAGGCTGACGCGGCACCCGACGTGCGCGCCATCGTGCTGCACGGTAGTGCCGAGGTCTTCACCGCCGGCAACGACATTGGCGATTTCGCCGCAGTGCAGGCCGCCGAAGGCGAGCGTCCCTCGGCGCGCTTCATGCGGGCCGTGGTTCAGGTGCGCAAGCCCTTGATTGCCGCAGTGAACGGCCCTGCGGTGGGCATAGGCGCCACCGTGCTGCTGCACTGCGATCTGGTCTATGCGGGCAGCAATGCGACGCTGCTCTTTCCCTTCGTCAAGCTCGGCCTGTGCCCCGAGTTCGGCTCCAGCCTACTGCTGGCACGCCGGATCGGCCCGCAACAGGCTTCGCGTCTGCTGCTACTGGCCGAGCCCTGCACGGCGGCGCAGGCGCTTGCGCTGGGCTTGGTGACCGAAGTGCTGGAGCCCGACGAGTCGATCAATCGTGCACTGGCCGCAGCAGCCAAGCTGGCAACCGCCTCGCCCGACGCGGTGATGACTACGCGCAGACTGATGCGCCAGTCCTGTGCGGACGAAATTACGGCGCGCATCGCTCTGGAGAACGAGTATTTCGGTCGCCTGCTTCAAACACCACAGGCTCAGGCAGCGTTCGCCGCCTTCCTGAACAAGGCACGCGACTGAGGCGCGAAGCCAACATCTTTTGAGGAGACTCCATGCATTCCAAGAACGTTCAGTTCCTGTTTGACTTCGGCAGCCCGAACGCCTACCTGTGCCACAAGGTGCTGCCGCAGATAGAGGCCAGGACCGGGGCCCGGCTCGAGTACGTACCCGTCCTGCTCGGCGGGCTGTTCAAGATGGCCAACAACCGCTCGCCGGCGGAGGCCTATGCCCACATTCCCAAAAAGCTCGACTACGAACGGCTGGAGATGCAGCGCTTCGTGGACAGGCACGGCATCACTGATTTCAGGCGCAACCCCCATTTCCCGGTCAACACGCTGCAAATCATGCGCGGCGCGGTGGCGGCGCAAAAGCTGAACTGCTTCGAGCGCTATGTGGACACGGTGTACGCCAGCATGTGGGAGCGCGAATGCAACATGGCGGACCCGCAGGTCATCGCGGCCGAGCTGTCAGATGCGGGGCTGGATGCGCAGGCCATTCTCGCCACAAGCCAAGACCCGGAGGTCAAGCAGCGCCTGCTGGAGAACACCCAGCACGCCTACGACCGTGGTGCGTTCGGCATACCGACTTTCTTTGTCGGGGGTGGGATGTTCTTTGGCAAAGACCGGCTGCGAGAGGTCGAGGAAGAAATCATGCGGGCGCAGGCCCGTTAGTGACGCTAGCCCTAATCGCCAACTATTCCGTCAATCACTCAACAAAAACATCAGGAGACAAAGCCATGCGAACCATCACTCCCCTCATCACGGCTCTACTGCTGGGCGCCGGGGGCCTGTCTGCGGCGGCCCAGGCACAGGATAAAGCCGCCAACTGGCCGGTGCGCCCGATCAAAATCGTCATCGGTTTCGCGCCAGGCGGCTCCACCGATACGCCGATGCGGGTACTGGCCGAATCGGTCTCCCGCATTCTCAAGCAGGCCGTGGTCATCGAGAACAAGCCGGGTGCCGGCGGCACGCTGCCAGCAATCGCCATGCAGACGGCCCCCAATGACGGCTACACCCTTGGCATTGCGTCGTTGGGCGTTTACCGCCTGCCTTACACAACTGAGTTGAAATGGGATCCGGCCAAAGACCTAACCTACATTATCGGCCTGACAGGCTATTCCTTCGGCATCGTTGTTCCAGCGTCCTCTCCGATTAAGACATGGCAGGACTATGTGGCAGCTGCCAAAGCAAAACCTAGCGAGCTGACCTACGGCACGCCCGGTGTAGCTACAACAAATCACTTGACTATGGAGCAGATTTCCAGAATAGCAGGCATCAAGCTCAATCACATTCCGTACAAAGGGACTGGCGAAACGATGTTGGCACTGACAGCGGGACAGATTAACTCTGCAGCCGAGACATCAGCATGGGCGCCCTTCGTCAAGGAAGGCAAGATGAGCTTGCTGGTGACCTGGGGGGATAAGCGCATGGCCAGCTTTCCGCAAGTGCCCACCCTCAAGGAGGTCGGTATCCCCCTGGTCCAGACCTCACACTGGGGTCTGGTAGCCCCAAAGGGAATGGCTCCTGCCATCGTCACCAAGCTGCACGATGTCTTCAAGTACGCCATGGAGCAGTCAGAGTTTAAGCAGGCGCTGGCGCGCTATGACATGGAGCCTGAGTATCGTAGCTCCAAGGATTTCCACCAGTTCGCGGTGGACACCATGAAACAGGAAAAAGAAATCCTCGACACACTCGGCCTCAGCCGCAAGTGAAGCCTTGATCGCGCCGGGCCGCTGGACCCCGGCGCGGCTTCAACCCAGGTGCAACGTCTGCACCTGCACGTCATCCCACCCCATTCCAACGCATCACGGAAACACCCATGCGCACCCGCATCACCGAGCTTTTCGGCATCGAACACCCCATCGTCCAAGGGGGCATGCATTTCGTCGGCCTCGCCGAGCTTTCGTCGGCCGTATCCAACGCCGGCGGCCTGGGGCTGATAACAGCGCTGACGCAGCCCACGCCCGCCGCGCTGGCGGCCGAGATCGCGCGCTGCCGGGGTATGACGGACAAGCCCTTCGGCGTGAATCTGACTTTCCTGCCTTCGCGCACGCCGCCGGACTACCCCGGCTACGTCCGCGCCATTATTGAGGGCGGGGTGAAGATCGTGGAGACGGCCGGCAACAACCCTCAACAATGGCTGCCTGTGCTGAAGGAGGCAGGCATCAAAGTGATTCACAAGTGCACCTCGGTAAGGCATGCGCTGAAGGCACAGGACATCGGCTGCGATGCGGTCAGCGTGGACGGTTTTGAATGCGGTGGCCATCCTGGCGAGGACGATGTGCCTAACTTCATTCTGCTGCCACGTGCGGCCGAGGAACTGGAGATTCCGTTTATCGCCTCGGGGGGTATGGCGGATGCGCGTTCACTGGTGGCCGCACTGGCGCTTGGCGCCGACGGCATCAATATGGGTACGCGCTTCCTAGCAACCCAGGAAGCGCCGGTGCACGAGAACGTCAAGCAGGCCATCGTCGCGGCCTCCGAGCTGGACACGCGGCTCGTAATGCGGCCGCTGCGGAATACGGAACGGGTGTTGCTCAATGCCGGAGTCGAGCGCTTGCTGGAAAAAGAGCGTCGACTGGGCTCGGACATTACCTTCGCCGATATCGTTTCAGAGGTCGGCGGCGTCTACCCCAAGGTGATGCGCGGTGGCGAAATAGACGCAGGCGCCTGGTCCTGCGGCATGGTGGCAGGGTTGATCCATGATATTCCATCGGTCAAGGATCTCATGGCGCGCATCGTGGCAGATGCGGACACCCTGATCCGCTACCGTCTTGCTGGGATGCTTGCAGCCTGAATGCCGGAAAACCGGTCTGCAACTCTCAGTAGAAGAAGCTTCTTGCGCTGGCCGGATCAGGAGTTCTGATTGCCAAGGCAATTGCCTACACCTGAAATACGGAGACATAACAATGGCCCATCCATACAAGTACGCAAAGTCACATCCCTCCAAGCTGGTTGCAGCTTTCGTCCCCAGCGGGCAATTTATGACTTACGACGACTTGGATAAGGCCGCCAACAAAGTTGGCCGCTTCCTGCAGTCGATTGGTATAAAGCCCGGCGATTCGGTGATTTTCTGTCTTGAAAACTGCCCAGAGTTTTTACACCTCAGTTGGGGATGCCAACGTGTGGGAGTACGGTTTACACCAACGTCAGTTCGCATGGGAGCAGATGAACTGACGTATATCGTGGAAGACAGCGGTGCTAAAGTGCTAATTCTGTCTATTCATGCCCAAGCGGCTCGCTTGCCCATAAAAATTCATTCTGACGTCCGAATGTTCACGTTAGGAGGTGATCTGAATGGTTTCACCAGTTGGGAAGATTCGATCAGGGACGTGGTCGGCTACCCCCTCGCATCCTCCTCGCCAGGCCGCGAGATGATGTACTCATCTGGAACGACTGGACGACCAAAAGGTGTGCGCAAAGCCATGCCAACTGGTGCGTTTGATGCTCCTGATCCTCGTAATTCAGGATGGAACGCTCGACCGGGAATGGGGTTCGACATGGTCCATCTTTGTACTTCTCCGCTGTATCACGCAGCTCCTCATCGCAACGTGGCCGCGACACTAGCTATGGGTGGTACTGCGGTCATCATGGAGCACTTCGACGCATTGCTTGCTCTACAAAGCATAGAGAGGTTCGGAGTCACCCACAGTCTCTGGGTCCCAACTATGTTCCATCGTTTACTGAGACTTCCCTCATCTCAGAGGGATGCGTTTGACCTGACGACTCACGTCGCGGCCCACCACGGTGCTGCACCCTGTGCTGGCCACATAAAGGAAAAAATGATTGAGTGGTGGGGTCCCATTCTCTTGGAGTATTACTCGGGTACGGAGGGGATCGGGGCATGCTCAATCACTTCTACTGAATGGTTAACGCACAAAGGTTCAGTAGGGCGAGCCAGCGATGGCGTCATCCACATCCTCGATGTGAACGACGATAAACTGCCTCCTGGTGCTACCGGCCTAGTCTTCTTCGAGAGCAGTTCAAAATTCGAGTATTGGAACGACCCTGCAAAAACCAACCACTCCCGCAGTAAGCAGGGCTGGTGGACTTACGGAGATATCGGCCATCTAGATGCCGAAGGCTATCTCTACCTCACCGATCGACGTGACTTCGTGATCATCACCGGTGGCGTCAACGTTTACCCGCAAGAGATTGAGGACTTCCTTATCCAAGATTCTCGAGTAGCGGACTGCGCTGTGTTCGGTATACCAAACGACGAATTCGGCGAAGCGGTCCAAGCTATTGTGCAAGTCTCTGATACTCAGGAAGATCAAATGTCAAGCTTGGCAGATGAGCTGACACGTCAATGCCAAATAGCACTCGGCTTCATCAAATCTCCAAAAAATATCCACATCGTTACCGATTTCCCTCGCCTGCCGACTGGAAAGCTTCAGAAAAAGGCGCTGCGTGAACAGTTTTTATCGCTTTCAACTAAACCGGCTCCATTGACATCTATCTTGAACCATTAACTTGCGATGAAAAACAGGTAACCACATTAGAAATCGGCTATCTTTCGTTGATCAAAGATCATCGGCGGTGGACTCACTGCAGACGTCATCCACCAACGCTGCCTAAGCCGACCGCACGACGGGAGTATTAAGAGCCGCTTATATGGAAGCCTCCCGGATTACAAGTTGCTTTGGCGTGTAAAGCTCAGGAGGCAGGGCTGAAGTCTTATATCCGGCCTGTTGTGCAAGCTGGTAGCCTGCTGGCCCTGATGGCATTCGCTGATGAGGTTCCCCTCTAACACTCGAGCTGGCAGCTCTTGGCTCTTATCGGAGTGTCCTCATCCCGGTCCGACCTGTCTGTTCCATCACACACTTTGGCTCGCTTGCTCTCCTTCAAAACGACAGATTCACGATCAATTCTTCGGGCCCTTCAGGGCATCACTTGCCAAACTTGCGCGTTCCATGCCTGTCCTTTGGCGAGCACTGCCCAGATGGTTCTGGCCAGCTTGTTGGCTACTGCTGCGATGACCACGTTGTACGGTCGGCGTTTGAGCAAGGTCTGCAACCAGGTCCATGTGGATGCTTCATGGCTTTTGATCACCACGGATCGTGTCGCGTGCATCAGCAATGTTCGTAGGTATGCATCGCCACGCTTGCTGATGCCCATTTGTCGTACTCGCCCGCCGGTGCCGCTCTGGCGTGGCACC
>JBBKVU010000236.1:0-17320 GCA_037968595.1 Comamonas sp. | reverse complement strand
GCAGCGCCTGGCGGCGCTGGTCGCTGTGGACGGTATTGGTGGTGCTCGTGGTCAGCATGCTCATCACCCTGGTCTGGCTCGCCGGCCGCTACGAAGCGGTTCAGGTGCAGGACCGGCTCGAGCGCGACGCCGCAAATGCCGTGGCCGACGTGCGCGCCGCGCTCAACCGCAATCTGCAGGACCTGCAGGCGCTCAGCGCCCAGTCCAACGATCCGCAGGAATGGCGCGCGCGCGCCGCCGAAGTGCTGCAGGTGCGGCGCGAGATCCTGCGCATCGAATGGCGTGATGCGCGCGTGCGCCTGCAGTCCTACGCCGAAACCCCCTACCGGCCCATGCAATGGGAAGAAGGCCTGCGCGACGACAGCCAGTCCCATGCCCAGCTGACCTGCGCCAACGCGCGCCGGCTCAACGGCCCGGCGTATTCGCCCAGCTATTTCCAGCTGCTCAACGAAGGCCTGGGCTCGGAGATGATGGAGGTCTGCCTGCCGCTGTCGCACAGCGGCCGGGTCGACGGCTTCATCATTGCCACCTATTCGCTGCAGAGCATTCTGGTCAACCAGGTCAGCAAGAACCTCGCCCACAGCCAGGAAGTCTCGTTCACCGAGCCCGACGGCACGCGGCTGGCGCTGGTCGGCGCGGCCTGGCGCGGCACGCGCGTGTTCACCGCCCAGCAGATTCTCGATCTGCCGGGCAACATGCTGGTGCTGCGCCTGGACCACTGGCACCGCGCGCCCAGCGTGTTCCCCAACGTGCTCACGGCCCTGGTCACGACGATGTCGATTGCGCTGGGAACGGTGCTGGTGATCCTGGTGCGCGACAACCGCCGGCGGCTGCGCGCCGAGCGCGATCTGGGCGAGGCGCTGGCGTTTCGCAAGGCCATGGAAGACTCGCTGATCACCGGCCTGCGTGCGCGCGACCTCAAGGGCCGCATCAGCTATGTGAACCCGGCGTTCTGCGAGATGGTGGGCTTCACCTCGGAGGAACTGCTCGGGCTGAATTTCGCGCCGTATTGGCCGCCCGAGCTGTCCCAGGAATACCACCAGCGCCAGCTCAAGCGCCTGGCAGGCAAGGCGCCGCCGTCGCGCGAAGGCTATGAAACGGTGTTCATGCGCAAGGACGGCACGCGCTTTCCGGTGCTGATCTTCGAAGCCCCGCTGATCAGCGCCCAGGGCCGGCACACGGGCTGGATGAGCGCCTTTCTCGACATCAGCGAGCAGCGGCGCATGGAAGAGCTGTCGCGCGCCTCGCAGGAACGCCTGCAGGCGACGGCGCGGCTGGCGACCGTGGGCGAGATGGCCTCGCTGCTGAGCCACGAGCTGACCCAGCCGCTGATGACCATCGCCAGCTATGCCACGGGCTCGCTCAACATGCTGGGCCAGCATGAACCGGCAAACGACAGCCCCGCCGCGCTGCGCCAGCAGTTGCAGGATCTGCGCACCGCGATGCAGCGCATCGCCCACCAGGCCGAGCGCGCGGGCCGGGTGATCAAGAGCGTGCGCGACTTCGTGCGCCGGCGCGACCAGTCGCGCGAGCAGGTGCACGCCAGCGAACTGATCGACGCGGTGCTGCCGCTGGTGCGCATGCAGGCGCGCAAGCTCGGCGTGCGCGTCATCACCCAGCTCGACAACGACCTGCCGCCCGTGCTCTGCGACCCGACCATGATCGAGCAGGTGCTGCTCAACCTCGCGCGCAACGGCACCCAGGCCATGGACGGCATGGAAACCCATCCGCGCGAGCTCACGCTGCGCGTGCGCCACACCATCAGCAGCGCGCATGCGAGCTGGCTGGAATTTTCCGTGATCGACTGCGGCAGCGGCATCGATGAAGCCGTGTCCGAACAGCTGTTCACGCCGTTCTTCACCACGCGCGAGGAAGGCATGGGCCTGGGCCTGAGCCTGTGCCGCACCGTGATCGAGCAGCACGGAGGGACGTTGCGCCACAGCCCCAACCTTCCGCGTGGTACGGTATTCAGTTTCACGCTGCCCGCTCCACCTCAGAATTGATCCCATGGAACCCGTACAAAACGCCACCGTCTACATCGTGGACGACGATGCCGATGTGCGCGAAGCCCTGGCATGGCTGCTGCGCTCGCGCCGCCTGCTCAGCGAGTCCTTCGACTGCGCCGAATCGTTTCTGGACATGCTGCAAGCGCAGTCGCCCGCGCGCCATCCCTGTTGTCTGCTGCTAGACATGCGCATGACCGGCATGAGCGGCCTGGCGCTGTTCAACCAGCTGCTGGCCGAAGGCCAGCTAGCGGCCATGCCGGTGATCTTTCTCACCGGCCACGCTGACGTGCCCACGGCCGTAGACACCGTCAAGCGCGGCGCCTTCGACTTCTGCGAGAAACCGTTTTCCGACAATGCGCTGGTCGACCGCATCGAGCAGGCGCTCGCGGCTTCCGACCAGCATCTGACGCGCATGCGCGAGCGCGACGCGCTGCGCACCCGCCTGACCGACCTGACAGAGCGCGAACGCGATGTGATGCGCCTGGTGGTCGAAGGCATTCCCAACAAGCTGATTGCCGACCAGCTCGACATCAGCGTGCGCACCGTGGAAGTGCACCGCTCGCGGGTGTTCGACAAGATGCAGGTCAAGTCGGCGGTGGAACTCGCCAATCTGCTGAGAACCGACGTCTAGCGCCCGTCCTGGAACGACAAAGGCCCCTTTCGGGGCCTTGAGCATCGTGGCAATCAGCGCTTAGCGGGGACGTTCGCCCACATAGATCTCGACGCGGCGATTGCGCGAACGGCCTTCGTTGGTGCTGTTGGAGGCAATCGGCTCGTAGGAGCCACGGCCTTCGGTCTGGATACGCGTGCCGCCGACACCACGGCTGGTCAGGTAGTTGCGCGTGCTTTCGGCGCGTTGCAGCGACAGCGGATTGTTGATGGCGTCCGAACCCGTGCTGTCCGTGTGGCCCACGATGCGCACGTCGGTGTTGACGTTGTTGCGCAGGCCATCGGCAAAGCGGTCGAGCACCGGAGCGAAATTGCTCTTGATGTCGGAGCGGCCGGTGTCAAACGAGATGTCGCTGGGGATGTCGAGCTTGAGCTGGTTGTCCTGCGTCTGCGTCACGGCAATGCCCGTGCCCTGGGTCGCAGCTTCCATCTCGCGCTTTTGCTTTTCCATGTTGTTCGACCAGATGTAGGTGCCCAGGGCGCCCACACCCGCGCCCACCAGGGCGCCCGTGCCGGCCTTGCCACCGGTGGCCGAGCCCAGCACCGCACCCGCCAGGGCGCCGACGCCGGCACCCGTGGCCGTACGGCGCTGGGTGTCGGACATGCCGGTGTTGGCACAACCCGAAATCAACAGAACTGCAGCCGTTGCGGCCACGAGAATATTTTTGCGCATATGAACTCCTTCACGTAAATGATCCGGGCGCTGCCACGTAAAACGCCTGCCAGGGCAGGTGCCCTCGTGTAAAACCAATTGTCGCCAGCGTATCAGGGCCGCATGGCCACGCCCGTAGGACAGACGCGACAACCTACACCCCGCGCGTATCAGGACCGCGGGCCCGGAGGGGGCGGTCCGTCCTCTGAATCCGGCGGCTCGAGTTCCCCGCGTTTTCGCCCGGAAAACATGGTCCACCAGACAATTGCGATCAAAACGATCAATGCCAGCAACGCTTCAAGCAAAATCAGCCCCATGAATCTCAACCTCCTGCGCCTTGCGTCAATGGCGTTGATTGTAGGAACGCTTGCCGCGTGTTCCACCAGACCCGTCTCGACCGTCGATCCTTCGCCCATTCCAGAGCTGCGCCCTCAGGGCTCGCAAAGCACTCCGGCGCCCATCCCGGCCACGGCGGTGACCTTTCCCAAGAGCCGCTGGCTGCCCGTTCCGTGGAACGAGCTGCCGGGCTTTGAAAGCGACGCCCTGCATGAAGCCTGGAATGCCTGGGTCAAGAACTGCGAACGCCCGACGCCGGCCTTTGCCGGCCTGTGCAGCGAAGTGCGCCGGCTGAGCATTGCCAGCGGCGACGAACAGCGCGCCTGGATGCTGGCCAAGTTCCAGCCCTACCGCGTCGAGGCCAGCAATGGCAGCCCCGACGGCCTGCTGACCGCCTACTACGAGCCCCAGCTCGACGCCGCGCGCCTGCCCGGCAACGGCTACAACGTGCCGCTGTACCAGCTGCCCACGGGCTTTGGCACGCGCAAGCCCTGGTACACGCGCCAGCAGATCGACACCCTGCCCGAAGCCCAGGCCGCGCTTGCCGGCCGGGCGATCGCCTGGCTGCGCGATCCCATCGACGCGCTGGTGCTGCATATCCAGGGCTCGGGCCGGCTGCGACTGACCGAGCCCAACGGCCAGCTGCGCCTGGTGCGCGTGGCCTTCGCCGGCACCAACGACCAGCCCTACAAGAGCGTCGGCCGCTGGCTGCTCGACCAGAACCTGGTGCGCGACGCGACCTGGCCCGGCATCAGCGCCTGGATCGCGGCCAACCCGGCACGCGTCAACGAGATGCTGTGGAGCAATCCACGCTATGTCTTTTTCCGCGAGGAGCCGCTTGACGGGCTGGACGCGGAGTTCGGCCCCAAGGGCGCCCTGGGCGTGCCGCTGACGCCGGGCCGCTCGATTGCCGTGGACCGTCAGAGCATTCCCTACGGCACGCCCGTCTGGCTCTCGACGCCTGGCCCCACCGTGGCCCTCAATCGCATGGTGTTTGCCCAGGACACAGGCAGCGCTATCCTGGGCGCGGTGCGCGCCGACTATTTCACCGGTTGGGGCGCCGAAGCCGGCGAAATTGCCGGCCGGCTCAAGCAGAACCTGCGGCTGTGGACCTTCTGGCCGCGGCATCTGACGCCAGGCAGCGCCAGCCGGTAAATTTGAGGCCTTTTAAAATAGCAAAATACTATTTAAATAAAAAATAAATAGTTATAAACTTACATCTGTGCATCCTGCGCGCCGACCGGGGGACGCGCGTGCTGCCCACCACGGCGTCATGGAATGGGACCAGAAAATGGAAATGGCTTTGCCCGCTTCCCTTCTCACTCCCATTCCCTATGCCGCCAAAACCCAGCACCACCCCATCGACGCAGCCCACGCCTGCGCGTAGCCCAGCTGAATTCGATCCCCTGCTCATGGGGAACCAGCACCGCATCAGCGAAACGCTGGTGCCGGGCGATGACATCCAGCGCCCACCGCTGCAACTGATTCGCGCCCATCCTCTAGAGCATTCGCAGCCTGCGCTCACCGCCACGCCCTGGGAGCCGCAGCGCACGCACTATGAAATCACCTGGCATCAGCCCCGCGCTGACACGGTGACGCCCGCGCCAGCGGAATATCTGCTGGGTGATGAGAGGCTGTCGCCCGTACATCTGCAGCGTACGGTCGACAACAGCCCGGCCATGCGCCTGTCCCCGGCACATGGCCCCCAGTTCAAGGAGATTGCCGGCTCGCCGGTTGCCAGCAGCGTCAAACCAGGTTTAGAGGACGTGGCCGGCAAGTTCTTCCATGCGGACGAGCTGCATGCATCCCAGCAATCGAGCCTCATCAGCAGCTACCACTCCTTTGGCCCCCTGCCCACGCCGGAATTCGACAGCACGGGTCACGTGATGCGGCTTGCGCAGCCCGGCGATACGGCGCGGCCATGGCTTTGTGCGCAGCGCGCGTCCGTACACCCCACGCTCAGCACCGTGGCCCAGCGTTCATGGGAGGACGATGCGCCCCCGCAGGTGGTGTCGCAGCCCGACGCGGCCCTGGCCTTGCCGCAGCGCGGGGAAAATCTCGAGGTAGATTTCGCGCCTCCGGCGCCGTCACGGACTTTGCACGATGCCTGGCAGGCGCTGATGCAGACGCCGCCCACCGTCCAGCCCGTGCCCGGCAGCGCGCTTCCGGCTCTCTACCGGTCGACGGCCGAACAAGGTGAATTCGAAACCCAGGCCGCCTTGGACAGCGCCGATGCGCCAGCAGTCGCGGGTGACTTTCCTGTCATCGAACTGGTGGCCAGCCAGGACGCCATGCAATGAGAGACAACGGCGCTGCAGCCATTCACCCTTCACACGCAATTTATAAAAACTATTAACTATTAACTTTGATATAAAAATCCTACATTCATGCCGTCCTTGCGCTGTCGCACGCGGACGCAACCGGCTGACGGGGCCGCGCCAGAGGGGATTCGAGAATAAGGAACCATTTCCTATTGCTTGCTTCCATGCCCCAAGAACCCCAGCCAATGTCCCATGATGGCGCCGCGCGTGCGACCTTCCCTTATGGCAAGTCCCAGCAGACGCACGACGCCGCGCCCGGCACAGTTCGCGCACCGGGCGAGTACTTCTGCGGCGATGTTTTCGTCATCGCCGACAAACGGCCTGTCGGCGACCTCGACGACATCGACGAGTTCGACTATCAGCCCATGCCCATGGCGTCCCCGGTGCCGCTCACCTCTGAATCGCTGTGGCCACAGCTGGCCGTGCCGGGCCGCGACTTCCCCGCCGACATGTTCATGCTCGACCTGAACGATATCGACGACATCGACGACTTCGACGACCTGCCCGCAACTGCCAGGCCAGACGTGCTGGCGCCGATTGCCGGCGCGGCCGGCAACCGGCCCGGCTGCCTGAGCCCGCTGACGGAATTCCAGACCGAGATGCAGCCGTCCCCGGTCTACTTTTCCGGCCAGCCTGCGGGCTATGTGTTTGACGAGCAAGTCACGGCTGACACATGCCAGCTGTGGACAGTCCTTCCCGAGGATTTCTTCTGGCTGATCATGGGCTGCGCGCAAAACGCGGACATCGTTTCTGATTAAAGCCGGCAGGACCTGCGATATGCCTTTACATCCCCCGGCCTTCACCGCCAACGCCCCCGCCCGTTCGGGCCAGAATACGCGCGACTCCCAAGTCTCGGGCGGCGACACTGCCGAGCCGCTGGACGTCTTCCCGCAGTACTCGGAGGCGCTTCGGCAGGTCATCAACCATCGGCATGCGCTGCAGCAGACGCAGGCGCGCGAAATGGAAGATGGATTCGACATCAATCCCGAGCGTATCCACTCCCTCAACCCGGACAATCCGTACCGTGTCGCGCTAGAGCCGCTGGACTTCAACGACTTGCACCTCTACCGCGCGTTGGGAATGGCAAAGCCATGCGCCGAAACACGCCACGCCGCGGAGCTTCTGGCCATGGGTGAAAGCGATTTCGCGTTGATCGACGCGGTGCGCGACTATGTCGCGTTTGAAATGGGCCGGCATGCCGATGGCGCAGACACTCGCCTGCCTTGGACCACGCCGCATCCGAGCGCAGGCAACGTGCCCGTCAGCGCTGCGCTGCGCTGCGCCGGGCCCGACATGGACGGTGTTCTGGAGGTGCAGGACTTCGACAACTTCCAGATCATCACCTATACGCCGGTGCCGGCGGCTCACCCGGCGCCGCCCCGCCACCTTCAGTGGATGCAAGGATGGGGCGCGTTGACGTCGCTGGAAACCGGCAGTGAAAACCAGGTCGTGCTCTGCGCCTCCAACGCCGAGGACGCGCAGCCGCCCGGATGGGCGCTGGGCTGAAGTATCAGAGCGACTCGGCGAAATAGCGCGTCACGCGCGGCGGTCCTTCGCCCACATGGAAGGCCAGCTTGCGGTCGCGCAGCGAGACGTCGTAGGCGGTGACGCGGTCGAAGCGGCGCAGGTGCTCGGTCCACGACTCGTCGATGATCTGCTCGACGAAGCGCTCGGGCTGGCTCATGCTGTGCAGCAGCGTCCAGCCCAGAGCGCCCTGGCGCATGCGGCTGCGCCGGCTTTCCTGCATCAGCTGGCGAAACTCCTGCGTCTGCGCGGGCTGGATGATGTACTCGATGGTCACGACCACGCGCCCGGCTTCGGGCGCCATGGTCGCCTCGGGCGCCTTGAACGCCTTGGACGGGCTGAGGTCTTCCTCGATCTGCCGGTCGGACGACAGGCGCTGCACCAGCATCATGGCCACCACGCCGCTCAAGGCGGCGATGATCAGGCTGGTCGAGACCGAAGTGATGGACGCTACCTGGCCCCAGAGCGCCGCGCCCAGCGCCGTGCCGCCCATGATGGACATCTGGTAGATCGACATGCCGCGCGCGCGCACCCAGTTGGGCAGCGACATCTGCGCCGCCACGCCCAGCGTGTTGGCGGTGGAGATCAGCGCCATGCCGGCCAGCAGCATGGCGACCACGGCCACGGCCAGGTGCGGCGCCAGCGCCACGGTGATGGTGGCCAGCGCCTGCGCGCTGACACCGGTCAATATGAGCTTCTCGCGCGGCAGCGCCTGGCGCAGCCGCGGCAGCAGCGTCGCACCGATGATGGCGCCGGCGCCCATGGACGCCAGCAGCAGCGTGAAGGTGCTCGCGCCGCCTTCGTCGCCGGAATGCAACCGCTGGGCGACCAGCGGCATCAGCGCCATGATGGCCGTGGTCTGGAAGAAGAAGCAGATGGTGCGCAGCAGCACCGCGCGCATGCGCGGCGACTCGCGCACGAACTGCAGGCCCACGCGCATTGCGCTGGGCAGGCGCTCGCGGCCCAGCGGGCTGTCGGTGTGCTGGCGTTTCCAGCGGATCAGCACGAAGCCCGAGATCACCGACAGCGTGGCGTTGAGCACGAACACCCAGGCACTGCCCAGGCTGGCGATGATCGCGCCCGCGACCAGCGGGCCGATGATGCGCGAAGCATTCATTGCCACCGCGTTGAGCGCCATGGCCGACGGCAGCTGCGGCTTGGAGACCAGTTCGGGAATCAGCGCCGAGAACACCGGCCAGCGCATCGCCAGGCCTATGCCGTTGGCAAAAGTGAGGGCCAGCAGCAGATAGGGCGTCATGTAGCCCGACAGCACGGCCAGGCACAGCACCACGGCCACGGCCGCGACCCAGAACTGGGTGACGATGAAATAACGCCGGCGGTCGAGAATGTCGGCCAGCGCACCGCTGGGCAGGCCCAGCATGAACACCGGCAGCGTGGACGCCGACTGCACCAGCGCCACCAGCACCGGCGAGGTGGTCAGAGAAGTCATCAGCCAGGCGGCGGCGACATCGTTCATCCACATGCAGGTATTGGCCGCGACCCAGACCATCCACAGCATGCGGAACGTGGGCTGGCTCAGCGGCGCCCAGACGGCCTGCGAGGCCTTGTGCTGCGCGGCCTGGCTGGCAGCGGCCTGGGCGCTGGCCCGGTCCGCATCGGCCATGCCCGACGGATCTTCAAGCAAGCCGCCGCCGGGCGGGCGCACCGCCGAGGAAGATGGGGAAGCGCCATCGCCTGGCGGCGATACACGGGCGGAGGGCTGTGGGGGCGAAATCTCGTCTGGCATGTGGCGTGATTTTGCGACCAAAGCAGGCTTCCTGCTTGAAAGTCCGCAGCTTTCCGTTACCGGACGTAGCCGTTGCCAGTCCCCTGGCGCAGCAGATGCTCCAGCGGCAGGGCGGCGCTGGCCTTGATCTCGCCCAGCGAAAAGCTGGTGTGCACGTCCTTCACATTGGGCAGGTTCATCAGCACATTGCGCGCGAACTGCGCGAAGCTGTCGAGATCGCGCGTCACCACCTGCAGCTCGAACGTGCCAGAGCCGCTGATGTAGTGACAGGACACGACTTCGGGAATCTTGCGTATCGCCTCCTCGGTCTCCAGCGTCAGCGGCCCCGAAGTGCGCACCGCATCCAGCCGCACGAAGGCCAGCACGCCCAGGCCTATCTTGTGGCGGTCGATCTCGGCGTGGTAGCCCTTGATGAAACCGGCTTCCTCGAGCGCGCGCACGCGCCGCCAGCACGGTGCGGCCGACAGGCCCACGCGCTGCGCCAGCTCGGCATTGGTCAAACGCGCATCGGCCTGGAGCTGCGCAAGGATGGCCACGTCAAATTTGTCCAATGTGTTCAAAATCACTCCATTAAGAGCAAGGATCTTTCCGAGAATAGCTAAAACAGCGCATACAACGCAATCACTTATCGCTGACTCAGGAATACACTGAACGGGAGATTTAGCCAAAACAAAGTGCCTGCGCCAGGATGTTTTCCGACGCAAGAAAAGCACCTTTCCACCTCGATGGAGACAAGATATGAATGCCCCCCTGCCCGAGCACCTAAGGCGTGCACTGGAAACCGTCACTCTCGATGACAAATACGCGCTGGCCCAGGGCCGCGCATTCATGAGCGGGGTGCAGGCGCTGGTTCGCCTGCCCATGCTGCAGCAGCAGCGCGATGCCGCCGCCGGCCTGCACACCGCGGGCTTCATCAGCGGCTACCGCGGTTCGCCGCTGGGCGTCTACGACCAGTCGCTGTGGGCCGCCAAGAAGCACCTCGCGCAGCACGACATCGTGTTCCAGCCCGGCGTCAACGAGGAACTTGCCGCGACCGCCGTCTGGGGCACGCAGCAGCTCGACATCTACCCCGACACCAAGAAGTTCGACGGCGTGTTCGGTATCTGGTACGGCAAGGGGCCGGGCGTGGACCGCTGCTCCGACGTTTTCAAGCACGCCAACATGGCGGGCACGGCCAAGTACGGCGGCGTGCTGGCAATTGCCGGCGACGACCACATCAGCAAGAGCAGCACGGCTGCGCACCAGAGCGATCACATCTTCAAGGCCTGCAGCACGCCGGTGTTCTTCCCGAGCAGCGTGCAGGACATCCTCGACATGGGCCTGCATGGCATTGCCATGAGCCGCTTCTCGGGCCTGTGGTCCGGAGTGAAGACCATCCAGGAAGTCGTCGAGTCCTCGGCCAGCGTTTCCATCGATCCCGACCGCGTGAAGATCGTGCTGCCCGAGGATTTCGTCATGCCGCCCGGCGGCCTGCATATCCGCTGGCCCGACGCGCCGCTGGAGCAGGAAGCGCGGATGATGGATTACAAGTGGTACGCGGCCCTGGCCTATGTGCGCGCCAACCGCCTCAACTACAACGTGATCGAGGGCCCTAACGACCGCTTCGGCCTGATTGCCAGCGGCAAGGCCTACAACGACACGCGCCAGGCGCTGGTCGACCTGGGCCTGGACGACGACGTCTGCCGCCATCTGGGCATACGCGTGCACAAGGTCAACGTGGTCTGGCCGCTGGAAGCCACAATCACGCGCGAGTTCGCGCGCGGCCTGCAGGAGATCCTGGTGGTCGAGGAAAAGCGCCAGGTCATCGAGTACCAGATCAAGGAAGAGCTCTACAACTGGCGCTCCGACGTCCGCCCCAACGTGCTGGGCAAGTTCGACGAAGGCGAAGGCGATACCTCGGGCGGCGAATGGAGCCAGCCCAACCCCAGCCAGAACTGGCTGCTGCGCGCCAAGGCCGACCTCACGCCGGCCATCATTGCCAAGGCCATTGCCAAGCGCCTGAAGAAGCTGGGCGTGCCCGAAGACATCGTGGAGCGCATGGAGCAGCGCCTGGCCGTGATCGAAGCGCGCGAACGCGGGCTGGCCGCGCCCCTGGTCGAGACCGGCGACCGCCAGCCCTGGTTCTGCAGCGGCTGCCCGCACAACACCAGCACCCGCGTGCCGGATGGCTCGCGCGCCGTGGCCGGCATCGGCTGCCACTACATGGCCAACTGGATGCCCGACCGCAATACGTCGACGTTCACCCAGATGGGCGGCGAAGGCGTGACCTGGGTAGGCCAGCAGCCGTTCACCACCGAACCGCATGTTTTTGCCAACCTGGGCGACGGCACCTACTTCCACAGCGGCCTGCTGGCGATACGCCAGAGCATTGCCGCGGGCGTCAACATCACCTACAAGATTCTGTACAACGACGCGGTCGCCATGACCGGCGGCCAGCAGGTTGGCGAGCGCCCCGAAGGCCATTCGGTCGCGCAGATTGCCCACAGCCTGCGCGCCGAAGGCATAGTGAAGCTGGTCGTGGTCACCGACGAGCCCGCCAAGTACGAAGGCCGCACCCACCATGTGAAGGGCAGCGCGGCGCGCGCCGGCCACCCCGAACTGCTGGACGACCTGCCCGCAGGCATAGAAGTCTTCCACCGCGACGAACTCGACCGCATCCAGCGCGAGCTGCGCGAGACCAAGGGCTGCACGGCGCTGATCTACGACCAGACCTGCGCCACCGAAAAGCGCCGCCGCCGCAAGCGCGGCACGCTGGCCACGCCCGACAAGGTCGTGGTCATCAACGAATTGGTCTGTGAAGGCTGCGGCGACTGCTCGGTGCAGTCGAACTGCCTGTCGGTGGAACCGGTGGAGACCGAATTCGGCCGCAAGCGCCGCATCAACCAGAACAGCTGCAACAAGGACTACTCCTGTCTCAAGGGCTTTTGCCCGAGTTTCGTCACCGTTGAAGGCGGAACGCTGAAGAAGCCGAAGAAAGAGAAAAAAGGCCAGCTCAATACGCTGCCGCCGCTGCCCGAGCCGGTGCTGCCGCTGGCGGAAAGCGCCTGGGGCATCGTTGTCGGCGGCGTCGGCGGCACGGGTGTGATCACCATAGGCTCGCTGCTGGGCATGGCCGCCCACCTTGACGGCAAGGGCGTGGTCACGCAGGACGCCGGCGGTCTGGCGCAAAAGGGCGGCGCCACCTGGAGCCACATCCAGATCGCGCTGCGGCCCGAGGCCATCTATACCACCAAGGTCGACACCGCCAAGGCCGACCTGGTGATAGGCTGCGACCCGATTGTCGCGGCGCACAAGTCGACGCTGGCGGTCATGCAGCCGGGCCGCACCTATGTCGCGCTCAACAGCCACGCGACGCCCACCGCGGCCTTCGTTCACGACCCCGACTGGCAGTTCCCCGGCGGCAGCTGCGCCAGCGCGATTGAAAACGCGGTCGGCCCCGGCCTGGTCGGCAGCTTCGACGCCGAGCAGGCGGCGGTGCAGCTGATTGGCGACAGCATCTACGCCAACCCGCTGCTGCTGGGCTATGCCTGGCAGAAGGGCCGCGTGCCGCTGTCGCATGCCGCGCTGATGCGCTCCATGGAGCTCAACGGCGTGCAGATCGAGAACAACAAGGCAGCGTTTGAATGGGGCCGCCGCTGCGCCCACGACCTGGCTGAAGTCCAGGCGCTGTACCAGGCCACCCAGGTCATCCACTTCGCCAAGAAGCCCGGCCTGGAGGAAATCGTCGCCAAGCGCGTGGAATTCCTTACCGGCTACCAGAACGCGGCCTATGCCGACAGCTACAAGGCGCTGGTCGACCAGGTGCACTCCGCCGAACTGGCGCTGGGCAAGGGCACACGCCTGTCCGAAGCCGTGGCGCGCTACCTGTTCAAGCTCATGGCCTACAAGGACGAGTACGAAGTCGCGCGCCTGCACACCGATGCGGCGTTCACCACCAAGCTGGCCAACATGTTCGAGGGCGACTACAAGCTGGTGCATCACCTCGCGCCGCCGCTGCTGTCGCAAAAGGACGACCAGGGCCATCTGCGCAAGAAGACCTTCGGCCCCTGGGTGCGCAGCGCCTTCGGCGTGCTGACCCGCCTGCGCGGCCTGCGCGGCACGGCGTTTGACGTGTTCGGCTACACCGAGGAACGCCGCACCGAGCGCGCGCTGATCGTTGCCTACCGCGAGGACATCAACAAGCTGCTCAAGAGCCTGAGCAACGAGCGCCTGGCGCTGGCCGTCGAGATTGCCAGCATTCCCGAAGGCATTCGCGGCTACGGCCATGTGAAGGAGCGCCACCTCGAAGCCGCGCAGGCCAAGCGTGCGGCGCTGCTGGCGCAGTGGAGCGCGCCGGTGGCGGCCGCTGCAGACGTGGCGCCGCGCATTCCGTTGGCGCATTGAGGGTCGTGCCATTGCTTGAGGGGACGGTTCATGGTTCGACGGGGCCGCCGAGGCAAGCTCTCCACGAACGGTTTTCACCGTTCGCCCTGAGCCTGTCGAAGGGTGAACGTCCTGTCCTCCAGTAAGGCCCCCAAGCCCCCACCAAGGGAACTTGTCACGCCCGCCCGGCCCAAAGCCTGGGCGGGCGTGGTTTTTGGCGGGTTCCCCGAAGTTCCCCTGCATCGCCAAATACCCAAACGCCTGCGGGTCGGCCCTGGGGCCGATGAGAAACACCCGCATACAATGTTCCGTTACCCATCCGGCGCGCAGCCCGCGGCTGGAGAGAAATTCCTTTTTGCCCATCCACCTGTGGAGTCTTCGCCGTGTTTATTTCTTCTGCTTTTGCCCAGACCGCTCCTGCCGCCGCTGCCGAGGGCGGCGGCATGATGGGTTCGCTCACTGGCATGTTGCCGCTGGTGCTGATGTTCGTGGTGCTGTACTTCGTGATGATTCGTCCCCAGATGAAGCGTCAGAAGGAACACCGCGCAATGATCGACGCCCTGGCCAAGGGTGACGAAGTCGCCACCGCCGGCGGCCTGATCGGCAAGGTCACTGGCCTGTCCGACGGTTTCGTCCAGGTCGAGATCTCGTCCGGCGTCGAAGTGCAGCTGCAGCGCAGCGCCGTGACGCAAGTGCTGCCCAAGGGCTCGGTCAAGTAATTTTTTCGCTGTCGAAGACGCTGTCTTCACCCCGGCCCGGCGCCTGACCACAGGCCGCCGAGCCTATTGTGCTTTCTGAGAGATACGAGCGCGATCATGAACCGATATCCGGTCTGGAAATACGCGATCATCGTGATCGCGCTGCTGGTAGGTGTGCTTTACACCCTGCCCAACTTTTTCGGTGAAGCGCCTGCAGTGCAGGTGTCTTCCGCCAAGGCCACCGTCAAGGTGGACGCCGCTGTGATGCAGCGCGTGGAAGAAGCGCTCAAGGCCGCGAACGTCACGCCCGACACGCTGACGCTCGAAGGCACGTCGATACGCGCGCGCTTCAACACGCCCGACGAACAGCTGCAGGCCAAGGACGCGATCCAGCGGGCACTGGTGCCAGACGCCAACGATCCCGCCTACATCGTCGCGCTGAACCTGGTGTCGCGCTCGCCCAACTGGCTCACGGCCATTGGCGCCAAGCCCATGTACCTGGGCCTGGACCTGCGCGGTGGCGTGCACTTCATGCTGCAGGTCGACATGCAGGCCGCGCTGACCAAGAAGGCCGAGTCCTTCACGGGCGACCTGCGCAGCAGCCTGCGCGACAAGAACATCCGCCACGGCGGCATTTCGCGCGAAGGCCAGAACATCGAGATCCGTCTGCGCGACGAAGCCTCGCTGACGGCCGCGCGCAACCTGATTGCCGACCAGTATCCCGATCTGCAGTCCACGAGCCAGCCCGACGGCAGCGAGTTCCGCCTGCGCGCCTCGATCAAGCCCGAAGCCCTGCGCAAGGTGCAGGAACAGGCGCTCAAGCAGAACATCGTGACCCTGCACAACCGGATCAACGAACTCGGCGTGGCCGAGCCCGTGATCCAGCAGCAGGGCCTGGACCGCATCGTGGTCCAGCTGCCCGGCGTGCAGGACACCGCCAAGGCCAAGGACATCCTGGGCCGCACCGCGACCCTCGAAGTGCGCATGGTCGACGAATCCAGCGAAGCCCGCGCGGCCGAAATGGGCTCGGGCCCGGTGCCGTTCGGCGCCGAGAAGTACCTGGACCGCAGCGGCCAGGCGGTGATCGTCAAGAAGCAGGTCGTGCTCACGGGCGAGAACCTGACCGATGCCCAGCCCGGCTTCGACGGCCAGACGCAGGAACCCACGGTCAACCTGACGCTGGACGCCAAGGGCGCGCGCATCTTCAAGGACATCACCCGCGAGAACGTCGGCAAGCGCATGGCCATCGTGCTGTTTGAAAAGGGCAAGGGCGAAGTCGTGACGGCGCCCGTGATCCGCGCCGAGATCAGCGGCGGCCGGGTGCAGATTTCCGGCCGCATGACGACCATGGAAGCCAACGACACCTCGCTGCTGCTGCGCGCCGGCTCGCTGGCCGCGCCCATGGAAATCATCGAGGAATACACCATCGGCCCCAGCCTGGGCGCCGACAACATCGACCGCGGCATCCACTCCGTGGTCTGGGGCATGGTGGCGATTGCCGTGTTCATGTGTGTCTACTACATGATGTTCGGCATCTTCTCGACGGTCGCGCTGTCGATCAACGTGCTGCTGCTGCTGGCCATCCTGTCGATGCTGCAAGCCACGCTGACCCTGCCCGGCATTGCGGCCATGGCGCTGGCGCTGGGCGTGGCCATCGACTCGAACGTGCTGATCAACGAGCGCATCCGCGAGGAACTGCGCGCCGGCGCGTCGCCACAGGCGGCGATCAGCGCGGGCTATCAGCACGCCTGGTCGACCATTCTCGACTCGAACGTCACCACCCTGATCGCTGGCCTGGCGCTGCTGGCCTTCGGTTCGGGCGTGGTGCGCGGCTTTGCCGTGGTGCACTGCATAGGCATCCTGACCAGCATGTTCTCGGCGGTGTTCGTTTCGCGCGGCCTGGTCAACCTCTGGTACGGCAACCGCAAGAAGCTCAAGCAAATCTCGATCGGCCAAATCTGGAAGCCCGAAGACGCATCTGAGCTGCGTTCGGTGGCGACCAAGAAGTAAGGAGGAAGACCATGGAATTCTTCCGCATCAAAAAAGACATCCCGTTCATGAAATACGCGTTGTGGCTCAACGCGATTTCCCTGCTGACCTTTGTGCTGGCGGTCTTCTTCCTGTTCACGCGCGGACTGCACCTGTCGGTGGAGTTCACGGGCGGCACGGTGATGGAAGTCGCCTATGTGCAGAGCGCCGACGTGGGCAAGGTCCGGGAAACGGTCTCGGGCCTGGGCTACGCCGACGTGATCGTGCAGAACTTCGGCACCTCGCGCGACGTCATGATCCGCCTGCCGGTGCAAAAGGGCGTGACGTCTGCCCAGCAAAGCGAGCAGGTGCTCACTGCGCTCAAGGCCGCCG
This sequence comes from Comamonas sp., assembly GCA_037968595.1. GTDB lineage: Bacteria > Pseudomonadota > Gammaproteobacteria > Burkholderiales > Burkholderiaceae_C > Comamonas. The sequence continues at coordinate 644 of JBBKVU010000236.1, read as the reverse complement.
ACCCTGAAGTGACGCTGCGGCGCACCGAGTTTGTCGGTCCGCAGGTCGGCGAGGAGCTGATGCACAACGGCCTGATGGCGCTGGGCATGGTGATCCTGGGCATCGTGATCTACCTGGCCTTCCGCTTCGAGTGGAAGTTCGGTGTCGCGGCCATCATTGCCAACCTGCACGACATCGTCATCATCCTGGGCTTCTTCGCGTTCTTCCAGTGGGAGTTCTCGCTGGCCGTGCTGGCCGGTATCCTTGCGGTGCTGGGTTACTCGGTCAACGAATCGGTGGTGATCTTCGACCGGATCCGCGAAGCCTTCCGCAAGTTCCGCAAGCTCAGCACGCCCGAAGTCATCGATCACGCGATCACCTCGACCATGAGCCGGACCATCATCACCCATGCTTCGACCGAAGCCATGGTGCTGTCGATGTTCTTCTTCGGCGGTCCCAGCCTGCACTACTTTGCCTTGGCGCTGACCATCGGCATTCTGTTCGGCATCTATTCGTCGGTGTTTGTCGCCGCCGCCATCGCCATGTGGCTGGGCGTCAAGCGCGAAGACCTGATCAAGACGCCGAAGAAGGACCACGATGCCAACGACCCGAACGCAGGGGCGGCAGTGTAACCTCGGGGATCTATGGCTTCCCCGCCCCCTCCT
>JBBKVU010000235.1:0-13050 GCA_037968595.1 Comamonas sp. | reverse complement strand
ACCGAGGCAAACAAGAAGCGGTATGAGGGCACTGAGGCAGCTAAGGACGCAGCCAAGGCGGCCAAGGCTGGGGCCAGCGCGGCAAACACCGAGCAGTCCACCTACGCCACCCTCGTTGCCACCATCAAAGCCAAGATCGCGGCCAACGACGCCGAGCTGTTTGCAGCCGGCAAGCTGACCGAATCGCAAAAGCTGCGCGTCCAGCTGCAGGCGCAGCTCGATAGCGGCGCCAAGAAGCTGTCTGCCGCTCACCGCGCCGAAGCCAAGGGCCTGCTCGACAAGCTCAAGACCCAGGAGGACGAAGAGAAGGCCATCAAGCGCGCGATCTCGCTGAACGACGAGCGCGTGGCCAGCGCCGAAGAGATGGCCAAGGCAATGGCCGACTTGGACAAGCAGGTTGACGCTGCCCGCCTGTCAATCCACGAATACAGCGTTGGCGTTCAGGACTCCATCGAGATGACGAATCTCGAGGCGTCCACGCTGGGCATGAATGCTGTGGCCCGGCAGACGCTCATTGAGCAGCTGCGCATTGAGCAGGACCTGCGGCAGCGGATCAAGCGCATCAATGACGCGCCCTATGGCAGCGAAGAAGCGCGCCAGGCTGACGTCGACAAGATCACGGCCGAAGCGATGAAGGCGAAGGCCAACGCCCAGGTGAAGGCCTTCACCTCGGAATGGGAGAAGGGCTTTGACCAGACGAGCCAGGCACTGACCGATGCGCTGATGCGCGGCGGAAAGGACGGCGGGGAGCTGCTCCGGGACTATTTCCGCACGCTGATCCTGCGCCTGGTCATCAAGGCGATTGTCGACCCGATCGCGGCGCCGATCACGAGCGGCATTCAGTCGGCACTGGGGCAAGGCTCAAGGTCAGCGCGGCAACGCAGAAGCTGATTGATGACCTGCTGGTGGAGTCGGCAACGGCCTTCGAAACCGAGGCAACGCTGACGCAGAAGCTGATCGACCAAGGTGTGATGACCACGGCGGCGCTGCAGAGCCTGCCTGCAGAGCTTGCGGGTGCGATTGGCGCATCACTGATTCCTGCGATCTCCGGCCTGGCCGGTGCTGTGATGGACTCGATGCGCATGGATGGCTCGCACGCGGGTGGCTTGAGCTATGTGCCCTTCGACGGGTAGCCTACGCACCAAACACGGCATCACAGTGGTGGGCATCAAAAGGCGCCACCAGGACTTCATTTATGCCAAGCCCGAGACGGAGGTAAAGCCCGGCGACCACCTGGTCGTCGCCGGCCCCACGGCGCTCATCGAGAAGTTCGCGTGCCTGTTCTGACGAGCGACCACTTGATGTTTTCAAGAACATTCAAAAGTACTGTTTCCGATGTCAAAGCTCAACCTGAACCTGCCTGTCGGTTGCCAAGGTCCGTTGGCCGCTACTGGCAGACAGCAGTCAGTCGGAGACAGCGGTTGAACGGTTGCAACCTCTGCATAGAAGTCTTTGCCACCGAAGACTGAAGGAGCTCACTAGGTCGATAGCTGACATCGGCTGAACCTAAAAGCGAACCTAAACGAGCGAATTTCAGCGTACTGGAGCGTAGGCGCTCAGAGGGAAAGCTACGCTGGAATACGCTCAAATACTGCTCATCGGGTGTTCGAATCCCTCGATGCATGTCGCGCGGCCGAAGTCGGAGCATCGCCTGCGATTGCGGGACCTTGACACGCTGCACGAAGCAAGACTTTCACCACTGGAAAACTGCAAGCACCCATCAACTCGCGCCATGGCAAGGGGTTGAATGATTCTGCGAAATAGTGTGCACTTGCCCCATGTGCAATAGATACGTCTCCCCCACGGAAGCCGACATCGAAAGGTTTTGGCATATAGGCCGCGCTAACCAGCCAATGGCTTGCCGGCACCATTGCCGAGGCCTCTGAGTTGCTGCGTCTTGCGCCAGTCGAGATATTTAGAGCGGCTAATACTACCCCGCAAGTCGAAGATTTTCGGTTGGTGCTAGGCGCGGTGCCGCAGGCAGTGCAAGTAGAACGGCAACGCAACGACGTAGCAAAGTGCTGCTAGACACTCTAAGTCATAATCACAGAACCAGCTTCATTTTGTTGCAATCGCAACCTCATCGCACGATCAAGGTAGCCGCTTTCGGCTAAGACCGCTATTGGCCGCGGGCTATTCGAGCTTGTTCCTTGCCACGACGGCAGACATTTCCCATGAACACTACATCTGAGATTCCCCGTTCCGCTCTGGCGGACGCTGTGCGTGCGGCGGCATTGCTTGCCACTCTGGAGCAGGTACAAGCCATGATCGAGTTTGACCTTGAAGGCAGGGTTGTGCGGGCCAACAGCCTGTTCCTGGACTTGATGGGCTACTCCGCCGAAGAGGTGGTTGGCCAGCACCACCGAATTTTCTGTCCCGCCGAGGTGATCAACAGCGAAGACTATCGGTCACTTTGGCAAGAACTGCTGCAGGGTGAAGTGCGCGAAGGTGTATTTTTGCGCTGGACCAAGTCGGGCAGGCAGGTCTGGCTGCAGGCTTCTTACAGCCCGGTACGTAATGCCGAAGGCCGCACGGTAGGGGTGCTCAAGCTGGCGACGGATATCACCGCTCAGCGGGCCGAGCAGGCAGCCGCTCAAGGCATGATCGCAGCGATCCATGAAGTGCAGGCAGTGATCGAATTTGATCTCAAAGGGCGCATCCTGGACGCCAATGCGAATTTTCTCGACACCTTTGGCTATGGAAAGGACGAGATTGTGGGGCAACCCCATAGCATGTTCTGCAGGCCGGAGCTTTTGGATTCGTGGGAGTATGCGGCTTTCTGGGAGCGGCTGGGCCGCGGAGAGTCCGTTTCTGGCCGCTTTCGTCGTGTTGCCAAGGGAGACAAGGATGTTTGGCTTCAAGCCTCCTACAACATAATATTGGATGCTGCCGGCAAACCGCACAAGGTCGTCAAGTTCGCGGTCGACATCACGGACGACTTGACGTCCGCGTCCGAGACAAAAGGCAAGATCGACGCCATTGATCTTTCGCAAGCGGTCGTGGAGTTTGATATGCAAGGCAACGTGTTGGCCGCCAACCCGAACTTCCTGCGAACCATGGGCTACACCTTGGCGGAAATCCAAAAACAGCACCACAGCATGTTCTGCGAGCCGGGCCTGGTGCAAAGCCAGTCGTACAGGGACTTCTGGGCCGATCTGGGAGAAGGCAAGTTCCAAAGCGCGCGCTATCGACGCATTGGCAAGCACGGGGCTGAGGTGTGGATTCAGGCCACATACAACCCTATTCTCGATGCCGATGGCAGAGCCTACAAGGTCGTCAAGTATGCGGTGGATGTCACAGCGCAGGTGCAGCGCGAGCGCGCCGTGGCGCAGAAGGTGCAAGACATTACCGCTGTGCTGCATGCAATGAGTGACTCCATCAAGCGGCTCGCGCGCAGCGCCGGGCGCTCAACGGAACTCGCTGAGCAGACGCAGCGCGAAGCGGGTGAAGGCAGCCAGCTGGTGCGCCGCTCGCGTGACGCCATCATTGCCATCGAGCGGTCGTCGTCCGACATCCACGAAATCGTCGACACCATCAGCGAGATTTCCAGCCAGACCCATTTGCTGGCGTTCAATGCCGCCATTGAAGCCGCACGGGCAGGAGAGCAAGGTGTGGGCTTCTCCGTAGTGGCAGATGAAGTACGCAAACTGGCTGAGAAATCGTCGCTGGCGGCGCGTGAAATTGCCAAGCTGATCAACCAGACCGTTAGCCGGGTGTCCGAAGGCAGCCGCCTGTCCGAGGAGGTCGATGCTGCGTTCTCACGCATTCTGGGAGCGGTGGAAAACACTACACGCTCCATCAGTGAGATCGGAGCTGCCACGAAGGAACAGGAACTTTCGACCCAGGATGTCGCCAAGCTGCTCGACGACCTGCAGGGCAGCGGCAGTCCACGCAAAGTGGTGTGACCTGGTCCATGGTGAATGTGACACAGCTTTCCCCCGATGCCCCGGCGAAAATGGCTCGCGCAATGTTCGTTCACGTACATGTGCGTCTGGGCAGTTGCGACATCGCCATCCCCATCCATCAGGTACACCGGGCGGTGCCGTATACGTCGGAAAGCTTGACGATCTTGCCGCGCCGGGCTGGCGGGCTGCTGGGAGTCGCTGACATTGATGGCGCCCCTGTGCCCATCGTTGCCCTCGAGCGCTGGCTCCCCCTGGAGCCATGCACCGAATCGACCGTTGCGCCTAGACTCATAGTTCTGCAGCATGCAGGAAACTTGGTTGCTGTCAGAGTGGATGCCGTTTTTGGCGTCAACACCGTCGGCCTGGATGATGTTCGCAAGGTGCACCATCAACCGGATGACGCCGAATTGTTTGAAGCGGTGGTGCCAGCGTCCGCGCATTCCCCGACCTTGTGCATTCTTGAAGTAGCACGCCTCATGTTGCTGAGCAATGCCTGGTGCACACAGGCGCAACTGGTCCCGGCCAGCGATGCACCTACCAGCATTACCGCGCGCCAGGGCACCCATCCGGGCCTCAGAGCGCAAAGCTACGCGGTATTCCGTACGGGTTCAGAGCATTGGGCGATACCGGCCAATGCCGTGGAGCGCGTGGTGCCCGTGCCGGCCATCGAACTGGTGCTGGGCCGCAACCAGCGAAGCTGGGCGATCAGCCAGTGGGAGGGGCGCAAGCTTGCGCTGGTCGACATCAGCGAAGGCCGTCAAGCCAGTGATGACCATGGTGCGGCCTGGATGGTACTGCTGGTTGAAGGCTCCCTGCTGCTCGGACTGACGGTATCTGAGTGTCTTCAGGTGCGGAATCTAGCACCCGAGTCTATCGTCGCCAGTCCCCACGATCCCCTGCTCGCCGGGGTGGCGCTGCTTGAGGATGGCGGCAAGCTCAAGGTGCTTGACGTGCAGCGGCTTTTTGCCCTCACCCCTGAAGCGTTAATCAGTCGACATGTGTCGCAGCGAGCCGAGACGTTGGAGGCGGACAACACCGAACCCTGCCCCTACCTCGTGTTCGATGCAGATCAGCGCTATGCCTCTCCCGTGGACGGCATCTTGGGGGTGGTGGAACTGTCTTCTGAAGCCAAGGACGATGTGTATGCGGGACGATCGTCTTTTTTGGCGTGGCGTGGTCGAACGATTCGGCTGGTCAACCTTCCGGCCATGGGCAAGCCCGCGGAACAAGTCAGGCCCATGCTGGCGGTGATTGTCCAGGCAAGCGGACATGCGGTTGAACCCATGGGCATCGCTATCCACCGCCTGGCCGACTGGCTGCCCGCCCGCAGCGCTCGTCGAAGCAGCATGCGCATGGGCGCCATGGGCGAGTTTGAACTGATCAACGCCAAAGGTGCCGAGGATCATGCCAATTTGGTGGTGATTGATCTGGCTCAGATGGCTTATATGTTGGCCTGAGTCACCGCACCGCCCCTCTACCTTCGCTGCATGCAGCATTCTGGACCCGACATGAAACCCGCTCCCATACCTGCCGATGAGACTGATCGTCTCATGGCTCTGCGCGACTTGATGTTGCTCGACACTTCTCCCGAGGAGCGCTATGACAGCCTGGCCCGTTTTGCGGCCGAACAGCTGGATGTACCGATCGCACTGCTGACGCTGGTGGATGGCCAGCGCCAGTGGTTTAAGTCGCGCGTGGGCTTGGAGGTGGCGGAGACCGCCCGGGACATCTCCTTTTGCGGTCATGCGATCATGAACTCGGAGATTCTTGTCATCGAGGACGCCAGCAGCGACGCTCGATTTTCCGATAATCCTCTCGTAATGGGTGAGCCGCATATCCGCTTTTATGCGGGCGCACCATTGAGTGCTCCCAGCGGCCACCGAATTGGCACGCTGTGCGTAGTGGACACGGTGCCCCGCAAGCTGGGGGCGATAGAGCTGTCGATATTGGATGCCCTGCGATGCCTGGCGAACGAGACCCTGGCGGGAAAAGAGGGCCGCGAATGAGCGCCCCGTTGCCACGGGTGCTGCTGACGGAAGCACAGTTTGTACTGAGGCGGACCATCGTCATGGTGGCGCGTGATCTCGGCATGGTGGATTTTGATGAGGCCAGCAACGTAGGACGCGCCCGGACGCTGCTGACCACTGGGGTGTATACCGGCCTCGTACTGGATCTTGAGGACAGGTCGCTGGCGATGTCGCTGCTGAGCGATCTCAGGCATGGCAAATTTTCCTGCCCTGCGGATATACCCGTCGTAGTGTTGGCGGCCGAAATCCACGCCGAAGACTCCTCACGGCTGGAGACGCTTGGAGTTTCCCGTGTACTCCGAAAACCCGTGCGTATTCGTGAAATATTTAACGCACTAGACTTGAGAATTGAAGCATAAGCGGGCTGGTAATGGGATGCCTCTATTCATGGAATATCTATCCCAACCAGCCTTCAATGCGACTTCGATGTATTCAATTATCCAACGGGAAATCGTAAGGTAAATCTATTGCCTTCGCTTGTGCTGCTGACCTGTACTTCGCCATCGTGCATTTTCATGATCGATTTTACAATTGCCAGTCCAAGCCCTCCTGAATCATCGGTGCGAGAGCGTGATGCATCGCACCGATAAAAACGATCAAATATCCTTGACAAATGGCGCTCATCTATCTGAGGGCCTTGATTGAACACTTCGACTTCCATCCACTTGTAATCGATAAAATTGCTGTTCAAGTAAATGGCTGTGTTTTCATCTCCGTAGCGAATGGCATTTGCCAGAAGATTCGCTAGGGCACGGCGCACTAATCTGGTGTCGGCTTGAATGGAACCTTGAGTGATAGCCTCTATTCGCATTCCGCGTTCCTGCGCCATTCCTTCAAAATAACCCAATAACTGTTTTGAGATATTTTCCAAATCGACCGTTTCGATTTCAATAAAATCATCCAGCTGTTCTGCCCTTGCTAAAAAAAGCATGTTGTCTATCATGCGAGAAAGACGTTCGAACTCCTCCTGCTGGGAATCAAGGTATTTTTCATAGTCTTCGATCGTTGGCGTTTTGGATAAGGCCACCTGATTTTGAAGTATGAGAGTGTTCAGGGGCGTTCTCATCTCATGGGCCAGGTCTTCAGAAAATTGTGATAATTTTAGATATCCATCTTCCAGACGTTGAAGCATGAGATTGAGTGCTGCGGTCACTGCCTGCAGTTCTTTCGGTTGACTGCTCTCATCCAGACGCAGTCTCAGATCCTGCGGGCCAATGGAAGCCGTTTGGTGACTTAGCTTCAGCAAAGGATTGAGACCGCGACGCACCGCCTCCCAGCTGACAAAGAAAGTCAAAAGCACACCGACCAGCCATGCCAGGCCCAGATCTCGCCGATATGCAGTCAACATATGTTCACGCTCTGACAAAAATTTCCCCGCGATCACAAAAAATGCACCATTGGAACCATTCACCTTCAGCCATGCCATGCGCGCAGGCCCTGAAACAGTGGTGGTAAAAAGCATGGGTGGATGCAGCATGCTGATGGATGGCATCGGTAAGTTCTCTGGATTTACTTCGATCAGCAGCTTTCCTGACTCATCAATAATCCATAAAAAATTCTCTTTATTCCCCAACATGTTTTCATAAATTTCAGGTTGATTTTTCAGGAAATCTATGTTTTTGCCGTCATGGAGAATTGATTTTATTCTATCAATCCGACCAATTAGAGCCGAGTCATCCCTGTATGAAATTTCGCGACTCAAGGCACTGTAAGCATACGCCCCCATAATTGCAAACAAAATTGCGCTTATCAGGGAAAAAAGAACTGAAAGTCTGAATCGAAGACTGATATTGATTTTTTTATTCATCAGAGTCCATCCTCTATCCTATAGCCCATGCCCCGCACAGTTTGAATAAGCTTGACGCTAAAATCATCATCAATCTTCGCGCGCAAACGACGGATTGCCACATCAACAACATTCGTATCGCTGTCGAAATTCATGTCCCACACTTGCGATGCAATCTGGCTGCGCGACATGACTTCACCTTTGTGCTGCAACAATAAGTGCAGGAGTGCAAATTCCTTGTTGGTCAGATCGATCCGCTGCCCGCCTCTGGTAGCGCGGCGTTTGAGCGCATCGACCTGCAAGTCGGCGAGCTCAAATATTTCCTGCTGACGCACCGGATTTCTTCGTAACAGGGTACGCACGCGCGCAAGTAGCTCAGCATAAGAAAACGGTTTGACCAGATAGTCATCAGCCCCTAGTTCCAGACCTTTCACCCGGTCAGCCACCGCGTCTTTGGCAGTGAGAAACAGCACAGGGACTTGGCTGCGTTCGCGCAGTCTGCCGATGAAGCTCCAGCCATCAATACCAGGGAGCATCACATCCAAAATGATGAGGTCGAAATTTCCTGACTGAGCCAGGAAAAGTCCATCGATCCCGTCATGGGAAGACTCTGCTTGATAACCAGACTGCATCAGTGCTTCTTTAAGGTACTGGGCAGCTTTTATTTCGTCTTCAACAATAAGGATTCGCATGGATGAATTGTACGGCACTTTGGCTATTTTCAATTATTTCAAATCTGTAATGCAGATGATAAATTTGTAATTTTGACGCAATCCTGAAGTCATGTTGAATGTGAATAATCCATATTGTTCGATCAATAAATAGCGCAAAAGGCAAAAAATGCAATGGGACTCAATTAAATATATTGCAGGAGCGGGTCTGATGGTGGCAACACAAGCGTTTGCGGCGCAGCCTTCAACACTGCTGCAAAATAATATGTCACTCAACCTTGCCAATCAACTGGTGCAAGCCACTATGGATGCGTGCCATGCTCAGGGGCGTTCAGCAGTGGTGGTCGTGATCGATCGTGGTGGGCATTTGCTATCGCTTCAGCGCGATGACACTGTCGGTGTGCACAACACTGAAGCTGCACAAAAGAAAGCCTTTACTGCGCTGTCGACAAAAACATTGTCACGAGTCTTTGCGGAAAATGCACGCAACAACCCAGACTCAAGCAATTTGAACACGATTGACAGCCTGTTGCTTATCGGAGGCGGAGTACCCGTAAAAGTTGGCAGCGAGGTCGTCGGTGCAATCGGCGTGGGAGGCGCAGGCGGGTCGGCAATTGATGAAGGCTGCGCATTGCAAGCCTTGGATAAAGTACTGGGTTCAGGAAAATAAGCTTCTGAAAATCAAATTAATTTCGCCAAACAACCAACCTCAAGGAAAATTATGAAAAACACCAAACTACTCATCGTCGGCTTGCTCTTGAACGCAGCTGCCGCCACCTCCGCACTTGCTGCATCCAACCCACTGAGCGTGCATGTACTGAATTTGCAAGACGGCCTGCCTTCTGCTGGCGTCACGGTCAGCCTTGAAAAGCAGGTAGATGACAAATGGGTGTCGCTCAACAAGGGCGTGACCAATGAGCAAGGCCGAATTACCGCCTTGTACCCTTCAGAATCGACGATGGAAAAGGGAAATTACCGTGTAACCTTCCAGACCGGTGAATGGTTCAATCAGCACAAAATTTCCACATTTTTCCCTGAGATACCAGTAATTTTCAAGGCGGACGGCTCTGTCCCTCATTATCATATTCCTTTGCTGGTCAGCCCTTACGGCTTCTCCAGCTACCGGGGTAATTGACGTTCAAGCTACTTCGCTCCCTGAAAAACGCAGGGGGTGAGCGTCTTTGGCTAAAAAGCTGTGACGTCTGAAGCTATCGATCAGTCATCTGCTCGATAGCTTCGATGTTGAAGTATGTGGCTGCTGTGACGAAGCAGCCTTCTGGACTCAGATTTTATTCTGGATTTTTTAGCCAAGGCGATTTATCTAACCTCCAATTCTCATTAGGCCATGAATCCTCGCGGGTTTCAATACCATGGAGTGGGGTTTGCGCCATTGCAATGGCGTACAAAATACAATGGTCAATTCATTTCGAAATCACTAGAATTACTTGCGCATCTCGGAACACCAAGTCACCCGCTGTTTTAGTAAATTCTCAACTAGTTGAACTTGCGAGATAAGCGATATTTCATTGCAGTCCGGGAAGGGCGCTCTTTGTAATGCTCGGAGGCGAGCCTCATGTTTTCAATATCCATGCGCGCATCTGGCTTTGGCATGAAGACGATGTCAACGCTCTATTAGGGGCGGCAGTCCACCGACCGGATGATTGCCGCTTATTGACAAGGGCTGCATGCATGCCCGTTAATATCGGCCCACACGACTCACTTTGGAGTCCCGCAGAGCAATTATGCTCGGTCTCCTCATTGCCCGACGTCCTGTAAGCAAAGAGCTGTGGCAGCAGCTTCAGTTGCTGATTTCAGCTTTTTTCCCATCACCCTGAGGTAGCCCAGAAGGCGCTCCAACAGCGATGAAGACCCCCTCAGATGGGGCGTGTTAGCCACTTTTAGTCGCGACAAGCGGCAGCGGCCTCTGAATCTGTCATAAAGAAAACGAAAATGCACAGGAAACTCATTAGACTGCGCCGTTCACTTCGATGACTTGGCTTTGCATCGGTCACTGGGCGCGAGAATTGAATCGCCACCACGCTTCGTTGCACCGACTCTCCTCATTTTCTTTCACGGCATCATGGTTGCAACCCTTCTCGTCGGCATGCTTTGCGCGCACCTGCTGTGCTTCACGGTCATGTTCCTGCTCTTCAGCAAACGCCTGCACGGTAAGAAGATGGGTCTGGATTTTTTTGCCCTGGGCAACTTCCTGCTGGGCCTGGCCTATATGCTGCAGCTAGCCGAAGGCGGACCCCGCTGGAGTGCGTTGAGTGTGGCCAACCACACCCTCACTCTTGCTGCCCCCATCGCCTATTGGCTCGGTGCGATGCGCTTCTTCGGGCAATCCGTGCCGCTGTGGCGGCCGCTGATGGCATTTTCGCTGGCCTACACCGGCGCCCAGGCACTGGTGCAGTGGGGTCTGGGACCGGTTGTGCGCTACGCCATGCTCTCTGGGATGTCAGCGTTGCTGTTCCTGATCATGACCCTCACGGTGATCTATGGGGTCCGCACTTTCGCCAAGGACCTGCATCGGGAGATGTTCCTCTTTGCGCTGCTCATAGGCGGAATCTGCGTACTCAACGCGATCAAGTTCGTGAAGATTGTCACGGGTGGTCTGGAAGCGCTGCAGATGGACAGCGGCTTTCAGCAGATGTTCTACATCTACATGTCGTCGCTGGCTACCGTGCTGCCGCCCTCCATCATCTGGCTGGTTCTGCGCCGACTGACCGATGAGCTACGCGACATGGCGGCACGTGACCCGATGACGCAATTGCTCAATCGGCGCGGCCTGTCGGACGCACTGCAGCTTCATTTCAATGCGCGGGAGGCAGCGCCGGCTTACCTGCTGCTGCTGGATGTCGATCATTTCAAGCGCATCAACGACAGCCATGGTCACCAGGTCGGCGATGCCGTGCTGTGCCATGTGGCGCGGGTCATGCGCGTCACCGCGCGGCGTGGCGACCTGACAGGCCGTATCGGCGGAGAGGAGTTCGTGGCCGTATGCCTCGACACCGACGCCGCGGGAATCCTGCGCCGGGCAGAACATCTGCGTGCCTGCATTGAAGAACAAGCTATCGAAGTGGCGGGCTGTCACCATCCGCTGCGCATCACCGTGACCCTCGGGATCTCGCGCCGCTTTGCCGGCATCGATGCTCTGGAGGATGCCATGCAGCAAGCGGATGCGGCGCTTTACCGCGGCAAGGCGGCAGGACGCAATCGGGTTGAATCCGCGCCGACCCTGCAGCTGCGCCTTGATGCCGCGGCGGTAAGTCACGGCGTGGGGCAGAGCGGAAAGATGGCCTAACCCACGCCATCGATGCTGTGTTCGCATACAGTATTATTGTGTCAAGCGGCATCTGCTTTGACCCTAGAACTGTTCCGCAAATCAGTTCGGCCGCGTTAGAAAACAACAACTTGCAGACGGTGTTTTTCTGATTTTGCGGAATTGAATAGCAGCTAAGTAATTGATTAATAAGAACAAATCAATGGACTTAAAATCCGCCGCTTTCCGTAAAAGGGGCGTGCCGGTTCGACCCCGGCTCGGGGCACCAAGAGATACGCGTAGCAACGATTTATTGCTTCGCTTTTCATAGCAAAAATCCCGGAATCTTCCCGGGTGCAGTTCCGCAAAAACACCATCAGGTCCGCTTTCATCGAGCCCGTCAACCCCTCGCATGGCCGCCTCAGGAGAGCGTCACTGCCGCCACATCCTTTTGCACTGTCGCGGTGGTGGTTCTGGCAATCAACGTGGTGGGTGCGGCGTTGCCTGCCAGCTTGTTGACCTGACGGAATTCGCAGCGCAGCGCTGCGGGCGTCACGGTGATCACGGCATAGCCCTGGGCGTCGGTGTTGGCATGCTTGAGCCAGGGGTTGCTGTTCAGGCCTGCCAGTTGCCGGGCCAGGGGCAGCAGTTGACCGGTGAAGGCCGCATCGGCCTGCAGGCCGTTGAGCACGGCGGTGGCGGTGGCGTCCAGTTGTGACTCGGCCAGGCCCGCCTTGGCCAGGGCGCCTCGCAGTTGCACGCGCAGGCTTTCGGCCAGAGTCGCGGCCGTGGGGGCAGGCGCGCCCAAGGTGTAGTCGAGCAGGTTGACCGACAGTGCCACGGTGCCCGCGCCCGGCACGGGCAGGCTCAACGGGTAGTAGACCAGGGTCGCCAGACTGGCCGACAGGCTGCCCACGGCGTCCTTGAGGTAGTTGAAGAACGAGTCCGAGCTCACGCCGGCGGTGACCAGATCGACCATCACCGCGCGGCCGCCGTCGCTGGCTCGGTAGTCGTCGCGCACTTCACCCGCAAAGAAGGAATGGATGTCGCCCGTGATCGCCACCACGTTGCTGATGCGGTGGTCCTGGATATGCTTCATCAAGGCCTTGCGCTCGGCGTTGTAGCCGTCCCACTGGTCGGCATTGAGCAGGAAGCGCGTGAAGAATGGCGTCAGCCCTTCGGCCATGCCTGCGGCAACGACAAAGCGTGACTTCTGCTGGTTGGCAATGACGTCGGCGCGTATGAAGCCAAAGGCAATGCTCTGGGCGGCGGCCGCCACCTGGCCCGCAATGCCTGCTGCGGCCGCAGCCAGCGCGGCATCGAACGCCGCTGCCGCAATGCCTGCCTGGGCAGGGCTCAGGCCCGCCGTCATGCCTGCCGCGCCCTTGTCCGTGCCTGC
>JBBKVU010000234.1:0-6324 GCA_037968595.1 Comamonas sp. | reverse complement strand
GCATGGGCCGCATGCCCGGCCAGCGGCAGCGCGACTTCCGCGACCGCTTCCACGCTCTCGTGGACTCGCAGCGAGGCGTTGGGCGACAAAGTATGTGTGTTCATCGTGCTTCTTCCGTTGAAACCAGGGAGCCGGGTGCCGGCGTCAGGCCTTGATCTTGAAACTGTCGGCGTATTTCTGCGGCTGCGTGCCGTCCCAGGCCACGCCGTCGATCAGCTTGCTGCTGCGCATCTCGCTCTTGGGCAGCGGCGTTTTCGATGCCGTGGCGGCCTGCTTGTAAAGCTCGATGCGGTTGATGGACTTGGCCACGCCCAGGTAGTCGGGATGGTCCTTGAGCAGGCCCCAGCGCTTGTGCTGGGTGAGAAACCACATGCCGTCGGACAGGTAGGGGAAGTTGACCGCGCCCTCGTTGTAGAACTTCATGTGGTTGGGGTCGTCCCAGGTCTTGCCCAGGCCGTTTTGGTAGCGCCCCAGGATGCGCTGGTTGATCGCGTCGACGCTGGTGTTCACATACGACTTGGCGGCAATGGTCTCGGCCATCTGGTTCTTGTTAGCCAGGCTGGCATCGATCCAGCGGCCGGCTTCGAGAATGGCGGCGGTGACGGCGCGCGCGGTGTTGGGATACTTGTCGGCGAACTCGGCCGTCGTGCCCAGTACCTTCTCGGGGTGGTCCTTCCAGATTTCCTGGGTGGTCGCGGCGGTCACGCCTATGCCGTCCATGATCGCGCGGTGGTTCCAGGGCTCACCCACGCAGAAGCCGTCCATGTTGCCGACGCGCATGTTGGCGACCATCTGCGGCGGCGGCACGGTGATGACCTTGGCATCCTTCATGGGGTTGATGCCGTTGGCGGCCAGCCAGTAGTAAAGCCACATTGCGTGCGTGCCCGTGGGGAAGGTCTGGGCAAACGTGTATTCGCGCTTCTCGCTGGCCATCAGCTTGGCCAGCCCCGCGCCGTTGACGGCGCCCTTGTCGGCGAGCTTCTTGGCCAGCGTGATGGCCTGGCCGTTGTTGTTCAGGTTCATCAGCACGGCCATGTCCTTTTTCGGGCCGCCTATGCCCAGATGCACGCCGTAGACCAGACCGTAAAGCACATGGGCGCAGTCGAGTTCGCCGTTGACCAGCTTGTCGCGCACTCCCGCCCAGCTTGCTTCCTTGGTCGGAATGATCTTGATGCCGTATTTCTTGTCTATGCCCAGCACCGAAGCCATCACCACGCTGGCGCAATCCGTCAGCGGAATGAAGCCGATCTTGACTTCCTTCTTCTCCGGCGCGTCGGAGCCCTGGGCATGCACCAGCGCGCGCAGGGCAGGGGAGATTCCGGCGACACCCACGGCGGCGGCTTGCAGAACGGTGCGGCGCGGAAGTCCGGTTTTCATCAGGTCGGGCATATGCAGTCTCGGCAGAAAAGTGGCGAAAAAAAAAGGCGCCCGCATCCTGCGCGAAAGCCATGGGCTGGTCGTGCAGTGATGGGGACGCCTTTGTCCGGTGACAGGCAGATCGGTCGTTGAGTGCCTGTCGGTGGGGTCTTCGTTGACCTCGCTTCTAGCTAAGCAACTTCGGTGCCAGGCTGGCTATGGATGGAAAAAAGAAGATTTTTCCCATGCAGCGGCCCGGACCGGGGCCGCGCGGGGGGGGCTTGCCTGCGGGCTCGCGCGCCATTTCTGTGCGCCTGCGCTGAAACGGGGCATTCAGCCCAGAAGTTCCGCCGCGTCAATCATGCGCTGGGCGATCTGCACCATCTTGATGCCCTTGTCCATCGCGAGCTTGCGCAGCCTGTCATAGGCCTCCTTCTCGCTCATCGCCTGGCGCTGCATCAGAATGCCCTTGGCGCGGTCAATGGTCTTGCGGTCCTTGAGTTCGTCGCGCGCGTCCTGCAGCTCGGCGCGCAGCGACTGCTCATGCTTGAAGCGCGCCATCGCCACCTGCAGGATGGGGCGTATGCGCTGCGGCGCCAGGCCTTCGACGATATAGGCGCAGACCCCCGCGGCCACGGCATCGCGCACATGCGTGGTGTCGGGGTCGTTGGTGAACAGCACGATGGGGCGGCGCTTGTCGCGCGTCGCCATGACCACATGCTCGAGCGCGTCGCGCGCCTCGCTTTCGGCATCGACAATGATCAGATCGGGGCGCAACTGGGCGATGCGCTCGCTGAGAAACACGTCGGCCGGCAGCGTGGCGACGATGTCATATTGCGCCTCGAGCAGGCCCACGCGCAGCGAGCGCGAGCGCTCGAGCTGCAGGCGCACATGTTCGTCCTGCTCGTCCAGCAGGGCCAGATCCGGAACAATGACCACGATGCGCAGGGGATGGCTCATGGAATGGCACAAGCAAGAAAAATGCCATTTTGTGCCGAAGCAGGCCCTGGACGGGCGCTGTAAGTTGTGCGTTCATCCGTCGATCCTTCGGCAAGCCCAGGGCGAACGGCGCGGGGGGCTGAGTCAAGAGCTGCAGCCTACTTGCGCAAAAACGGCAGCGGCACATCCGCCGGAATCGGGCAGGCATACGGCTGGCCCTGGCGGCGCTCCAGCAGTTCGGCCTTGGCGGCGGCAATCAGCGCCGGGTCGGCAATCAGTTCCACGGCGGTCGCGGTCAGCACCTTGGCGGCATGCACCATGCCCGCGTGCGCCAGGCCAGACTGGCCTTGCGAGACCATTTGCCAGGAGTGCAGCGGCGTGCCGAACGCATAGCAGGCGACCCAGGCCTGGACGGTGGGCGTGATCCAGCTGACATCGGCCACATCGGTGGAGCCAAACATGGTTTCCTGCACCTTGGGGTCATAGGGCGCCAGGCCTTCGAACACCGCCGGCACCTTGCCGCGTAGCACCGCGGCCAGCGGACGGCTCACCGAGTCGAGGTCGTTGGGGTCCAGCGTGGCCTGGAAGTCGCTGGCCAGCTTCTGCTGGCGTTCGTCGAGCCGCAGCTGGCCCAGCGCCTGCATCTGCGCGTACATCACCTGGTTGAGGGTGGTGTTCTGCAGCAGATTGGAGCAGGCCTTGTCAAACACGATTTCAAGCCGGCAATCGGTCATCAGCGCCGCGCCGCGCGCGACGTTCTTCACGCGCTCGTAGAGCTCGGCGGCCTCGTGGTTGCGGCCGGCGCGAATCAGGTAGAGCACTTCGGCGCGCGCCTGCACCACATTGGGCGACATGCCGCCCGAGTCGGTCACGGCGTAGTGCACGCGTGCGTCCGAAGGCATGTGCTCGCGCAGGTAGTTGACGCCGACGTTCATCAGCTCGACGGCGTCGAGCGCGCTGCGCCCCAGGTGCGGCGAATGCGCGGCGTGCGAAGCCTTGCCGTGGAAGATGAACTTGGCCTGGATGTTGGCCAGCGTGTTCTGGCTGAAGACCGCCGTGAAGCTTGCGGGGTGCCAGGTCAGCGCGGCATCGACGTCATCGAACACGCCCGCGCGCGCCATGAAAGTCTTGCCCGAGCCGCCTTCCTCGGCGGGGCAGCCGTAGTAGCGTATGCGCGCTTTCTGGCCGCTGGCCTGCAGATGGGCCTGCAGCGCGATGGCCGCGAAGTGCGCCGACGTGCCCAGCAGATGGTGGCCGCAGCCGTGGCCGGCCAGGCCAGGGCTGTCGACGGAAGGCGTGCAGACCAGCGCGCCGCTTTGCTGGTTCAGGCCCGACAGCGCGTCGTATTCGCCCAGAAATGCAATGGCCGGGCCTTCGTCGCCCCATTCGGCCAGGAAGGCCGTGGGAATGCCGGCGACATTGCGCGTGATGCGAAAGCCCGCGCTTGCCAGCGCGTCGATGTGCAGTTGCGCCGACGACATCTCGGCGTAGCGCAGTTCGGCCAGCGACCAGATCTGGTCGGCCAGCGCGGTCATGCGCGGTGTCTCGCGGGTGAAGAATTCCTGCAGTTGCTGTATCACGGTCATGGACTGGCTTTCGTCGGAGTTCATTCGGGTTGCACGCCGGCCTTGTCGAGCTGCAGCTTGTTGCGCCGCAGATCGGCCGCGATCTGCGCGGCAAACTGGCTCTGGTCCATGTCGGTGGCCGCCGCGCCCAGTGCCTTGAGGTGCTTTTGCACTTCGGGCAGGTGGGCGGCCTTGACGGCCGCATCCTGCAGCTTCTTCACCGTGGCCGCGGGGGTGTTCCTGGGCACGACGATGCCGAACCAGCTGATGCCCAGGGCGTTCAGATCGTCGTAGCCCAGTTCCTTGAAGGTCGGCACATTGGGCAGCTCGGGCGAGCGCGCCGTGGCCGACAGCGCGACCGGAATCAGCTTGCCGCCCTTGATCTGCGGCAGCGCCGAAGGCAGCTGGTCGGTCATGACCTGCACCTGGCCGGCCAGCGCGTCATTGAGCGCCGGGCCGTTGCCGCGGTAGGGCACGACCTGGATATCGGTTTTCATGGTGTCGTTGAACGCCGCCAGCATCAGATGACCCAGCGTGCCCACGCCCGGCACGCCGGCGCTGAAGGCGCCGGGCTGGGCGCGGATCTTGGCGAGGAAGTCGGGGAAATTGTTCACGCCCATCTTGGGGTGGGCCATCCAGACCGAAGGCATGGTCACCAGGTTGGCAACCGGGGTGAGCTTGGCGCCCAGGCCCTGGGCGCGGGTGTAGAGCAGGGGGTTGATGGTCATGGTGCTGACGGTGGCCATGCCCACGGTGTAGCCATCGGCAGGGGCCTGGGCCACGGCTTCGGTGCCTATCAGCCCGCCCGCGCCGCCGCGGTTGTCGATCACCACCGGCTGGCCCAGCGTGCTGCGCATGCCCTCGGCCAGCACCCGCGCGACGATATCGGTGGAGCCGCCGGCTGCAAACGGCACGATCAGCTTGACGGGCTTGCTTGGATAGTTGTCGGCGGGCTGCGCGCCCAGCGGCAGCGCGACGCTCAGCGTGGCGAGGCTGAGGGCGCCCATGCGTCGCAGCGACAGGCGTTGTATGGGGCGGGACAGGGCGCTCATGGGACTTTCCTTTGGATGGGCGAAACGTTGCGGTGGGCAACAACATGCACAACCGGTAGTCAGGTCATGCAGGCAAGACATGGCACTATAGAAAAAATCGGCCGCCTTAGCCTCACCGAATCCAGGGCCTGCCATAAGCAATGCCGATGGGTGGCTTGCCGGATTTGGGCGGAAAATGGCAGCCAGACCCGCTTCCACGGCCCTGTCCCATGATTCCCACCGAAAACTGCCCCGAGGGCAAAGTGCTGTTTTCCCGGCTCGCCAAGCAGGGCCGGCTGCGCCAGCTGCAGCTGCTGCTGGCGCTGGCCCAGTGCGGCTCCATCGTGCGCGCGGCCGCGCACCTGCACATGAGCCAGTCGGCGGCCACGCAGGCGCTGGCCGAGCTCGAACGCGTGCTCGACATGCGGCTGTTCGAGCGCCATGCGCGCGGCATGCGGCCCACGCTCGCCGGCCAGGCGCTGACCGACGCCGCGCGCGGCGTGATGACCGAGCTGGAAGAAGCCGCGCAGACACTGGCCGCCATCCGCATGGGCGCCTCGGCGGCGCTGCGCCTGGGCACGATTCCTTCGGCCGCGCAGGCCATTCTGGCGCAGTTGCTGACGCGCTTTTATTGCGAGCACCCGCTGGTGCATATCGATGTGCAGGAAGGCTCGGCCACGCGGCTGCTGCCGCAGCTCATTGCCGGCGGCCTGGACGCGCTGTTCTGTCGCCAGCCCGGCCTGCTGCCCGAGGCCTTTGTGTTCGAGCCGCTGTTCGAGGATGAGGCGGTGGTGGTGGCCTCGCACGCCCATCCGCTGGTGGGCCAGCGCCAGCTGCGGCTGGCGGATCTGAACTGCGCGCGCTGGGTGCTGCCCTCGGCCAATATCGCGGTGCGCGACATCTTCGAGCGCGATATCCTGAGCCGCTTGCCCGACGCGCAGTGGTTTCCCGTGGCCACCATGTCGCTGTCGGTGCTTGAAGGCCTGCTGAGCCAGCCCCAGGCGGTGTCGCTGATGCCCCGCAGCATTGTTGTGGGCAGGGAACCCCAGGGGCGCAGCGCACGCTTTGCGGTCCTTGACCTGCAGGCCGGCAGCTTTCAATCGGCGCTGCCGCCGCTGGGCGTGGTCTGCCTGCGGGAAGCCCCGCCGCAGCTGCTCAGGGAAATGCTTAAGATGTGGCGCGGTGCGGGTCCTGCGAGCGCCGCGTCGCTTGGTCCATGAATCCGAAAGATCCCATGTCCGCTTTGCCTTTACCCGAATCGATTCACCCGGCGCTGGCCGCGCTCTGGTCCGAACAAGATCTGCCCGAAGAGGCGCTGGCGCGCATCACCTTCCCCGGTGCGGCCCGCGGCTTTGCCAGCCGGTTTCGCGTGGTGCAGGCCGCGCAGATCAGCGCCGGCGCGGCGGCGCTGGCCGCGAGCGAAATCGAACGCC
>JBBKVU010000233.1:0-7842 GCA_037968595.1 Comamonas sp. | reverse complement strand
GCACGGCGGCCGGCGCCCCGCGGGCCTGCTGCCCGCGGACCAGTTGCCCGGCGATCACAGCCTTTGACGCCAGCGGCGCAGGCTGTGGATAAGTTATCCACAGCACTTGCCTGCGACGCTCCCGGTTTCAGTTCATCGAGAGCTTGCGCTCACGCACCACCTTGCCCCACTGCGTGTATTCCTTTTGCATGAAGGCCGCGAGTTCCGCGCGCGTGGTCGGCTGGGGTGTGAGGCCGTGCAGCTGCAAGGCTTTCTTGACGTCCTCGTCGTTCAGCACCTTGACGATTTCGCGGTTCCAGCGGTCAAGAATGGCCGCAGGCGTCTTTGCCGGGCCGACAAAGGCATACCAGTTGAGCGCTTCAAAGCCCGGATAGCCGGCTTCGGCCACGGTGGGGATGTTGGGCATGTAGGCCGGGCGCACGAGGCCGGTCGTGGCCAGAGGAATCAGCTTGCCGGTTTCCACGTGGGGCAGGGCCGTGGGCGGGGCCGCGAAGTAGCTGGTCACACGCTCGCCCAGCAGGTCCTGCAGCGCGGGCGCACCGCCCTTGTAGGGCACATGCACCATTTCCACGCCTGCGCGCTGATTGAACAGCTCGCCCGCGAGGTGCGAGGCCGAGGCCGCGCCCGATGACGCGTAATCGACGCTGCCCGGGCTTTTCTTGGCCAGGGCGACGAACTCCTTGAGCGTCTTCACGCCCGCGCCCTTGTGCACCACCAGCACGTTGGGGAAGTTCACGCCGCCGGAAATCGGCGCCAGGTCCTTGAACGGGTCATAGTTGAGCTTCATCAGGTGGGGCGCGATGGTCAGCGGGCCGACCGAGCCGAACAGGATCACCGAGCCGTCGGTCGCCGCATTCGCGACCTGGCCATGGGCGATGTTGCCGCCCGCGCCGCCCTTGTTTTCAACCACCACCGACTGACCGATGTTCTCGCCGAGTTTCTTGGCGATCAGGCGCGCGGCCGCGTCGGCGGCGCCGCCGGCCGCAAAGCCCACGACCATGGTGACGGCCTTCTTGGGCGGGAAGTCCTGGGCCTGCGAAAGGCCGGCGAAGGCAAGTGCCGAGCAGGAAAACAAGGCGGTATGAAGAAGCGTGCGACGTTGCATGTGGGAGGTCTCGTAATCGTTATTGTGGAAATTGCGGGCGCCGGCCCCATGGGGCCGGACACTTCAGTCCGCGCCCAGTCCTATGGGGTTGGGCTGGCGTTTCTCGGTGTTGTGGCGCAGCAGCGCGGCGCTGCGGAACACGCCATGCGCGAACTTGCCGTAGGGCAGCGTGGCGAACAGCGCCATCACCGCGCCCAGGTGCAGGCACAGCAGCAGCGCCAGCGCGGGCGTGCCGCGTCCCAGCCACAGCGCCAGTCCGCTGGCGCTGACCACGAACAGCAGCGCGATGAAGCCCAGGTCCATGGGTTTCTGCCGGGCGTCGCCATGTTGCGGATGGCGCTTGAAGTTCAGCCGCCACAGGCCGGCCGTGCCCAGCATCAGGCTCAGGCCGCCAATCGCGCCCAGGATCTTGGGCATGCTGGGCAGGTCGTAGGGCGCGGCCCAGCCGAACACATAGTGGTAGACCGTGGCCAGCGAAGTTGCCGCAAAGCACAGCATGAAGCCGTAGAACGTCAGGTGGTGGCAGCGGCGGCGCTGCTGGGTGTAGGCGTCGTCCTCGTTGTTGCAGCCCTGGCCATGGCCGCCGTCGAGGTATTTGAGGCGCAGCACGTCCGAGGTGGCTTCGGCGGCCGCGGCCCTGCCGACATCGGCGCCGCTGGTCGCGGGCTTGACCTCTTTCCAGAAGCGGCGCACGCCCATGGACAGCGCGAACACCACGAACAGGAACACCGGCGCGAACATGCCCACCAGCAGGTTGTGCGGGAACAGGCGGTAGAAGTTGCCGCCCAGATCGGCGCCCCAGAGCGCGGCCAGGCCGTTGCCCTGCAGCACCACGGCCAGCACCAGGAACAGCGTCAGCGCCGCGACCAGGGCCAGCGACAGCGTCAGTCCGTTGCGCTGGTAGAGCCTGCCCAGGGCGGGCGGCCAGGCGTAGTCGGCATAGGTCTTGCCGCGCACCTCGGCCATGGCCTTGGGAATGTTGACCGCGAACTCGTGCGGCGGCGCGTACTGGCAGGCGTGCAGGCAGGCGCCGCAGTTGTGGCACAGGTTGGCGAGGTAGTGCACGTCGGCGCTACCGAACTCGAGTCGGCGCGTCATTGCCGGAAACACCGCGCAAAAGCCTTCGCAGTAGCGGCAGGCATTGCAGATCTGCAGCGCGCGCGCGACTTCGGCTTCGGCGGAGATCGCCTGGATGGGAATGACCTTGGCACTTGACTTGGCGGTGGGGACGGGCAGGCCGTTGGCCAGCGCCTTGGCGTCTTCGGTCAGGGATTGCAGGGTTTGCATGGAGCGGTTTCCTAGTCGTTGACGGCGCCAGCGACGGCTGGCAGGCCTTGTGCGGCCAGGGCCGCGTTGCGCCCGGCAATGCGGCCGAAGGCCGTGCCAATGGACATGCCGACACCGGCCGTGTAGCCCTTGCCCAGCACGTTGCCGGCCATCATTTCGCCGGCGACAAACAGGTTGCTGCTGGCCTGGCCCGCGAAACGCACGGCCGCGGTGTCGTCGACCTTGAGGCCCAGATAGGTGAAGGTCACGCCGGGGCGCAGGGCATAGCCGTAGAACGGCGCGGTGTCTATGGGCCTGGCCCAGTGGGTCTTGGCGGGCGCCACGCCTTCGGTATGGCAGTCGTCAAGCGCCGTGTGGTCGAACTGGCCCACGCGGCAGGCCGCGTTGTAGGCGTCCAGCGTGCGGGTGAACGTGGCGGCGTCCAGGCCCAGTTTCTCGGCCAGCTCGGGCAGGCTGTCGGCCGTGATGCCCGGGAAAACCGGCGGCATGAAGCGGCCTATGGCCTTGGCGTCGATGATCGAATAGGCGACCTGGCCCGGCTGCTGGGCGACAAGCCGGCCCCAGATCGCATAGCGCTTGGGCCAGAAGTCCTCGCCTTCGTCGTAGAAGCGCTCGGCCTCGCGGTTGACGACCACGCCCAGCGAGACGCAGTCGATGCGCGTGCAGATGCCGCCGTCGTACAGCGGCGCGCGCGCGTCTATGGCCACCATGTGGGCCTGGGTCGGATCGCCAATGCGGTCGGCCTGCTGCTCGTCAAGCAGGTGGCGCAGCAGCACGCCCTTGTTGTAGGCCGTGCCGCGTATCAGGAAGTTGTCCGAAGGCCATTCGCCGCGTGCGTTCTGGCCCCAGGCCTCGCGCAGCCATTCGCGGTTGGACTCGAAGCCGCCGGCCGCGAGCACGCAGCTCCTGGCGGTGATGCGCTGGCCGTTGCACCAGGCGGCGACAAAGCGGCCGTTGTCGATCTCCAGCCTGTCCACGGGCGCTTCGTAGCGTATCTCCACGCCCAGCGCCTCGGCGCTGCGGAAGTAGGCGTTCACCAGGGCCTTGCCGCCGCCCATGAAGAAGGCATTGGTGCGCGCCACATGCAGCGCGCCCGACAGCGGCGGCTGGAAATGCACGCCGTGGCGGCGCATCCAGTCGCGGCAGGTCGACGAGGCGCGTATCACCAGGCGCGCCAAGTGTTCGTCGGTGATTCCGCCCGTGACCTTGAGCAGGTCCTGCCAGAACTCCTCTTCGGGGTAGGCTTCGACCAGCACGTCCTGCGGCGCGTCGTGCATGCAGCGCAGGTTGCGCGTGTGGGCGGAGTTGCCGCCGCGCCATTCTCGCGGTGCGGACTCCAGCAGCAGCACGCGCGCACCTGCTTCGCGCGCCATCAGGGCGGCGCAAAGGGCGGCGTTGCCACCACCGATGACCAGAACATCGGTGTCCATGGGAATTCTCCTTGCAGTCTCTCTCGTGGGAGCTCAACTGTAGGAATCAATCCGGCCCCGGTGCAGGGGGCTCAGTGCATGGGGGTATCAGTTATCGTGATGGATGGGCGAGGTGCCGCTCCAGGCGCCCGACTGCACCAGTTCGCGCACGCAGTCGACCAGCACCACGCGCGCCGCCAGCGCCGCCGGCGACAGCTCGTCCTCGGACAGGCTGCACAGCAGGTTGGTGCGCTGCGCGTCCTTGTCGGTGATCAGCGCCGACTCGAAGCGCTGGGCCGCGTCCTCGAAGCGGCCCATTGCCGCCCAGGGCTGCAGCGACGAGCCCAGGCCCGCGTCGACGGCCGCCATCACCATGGACAGCGAATCGACCTCGAGCACCACATGCGGCGTGAAGCGCGCCTGGGCAAACGCGGTGTCGAGCGTGCTGCGCAGGCCGTGCTGGCCGGTGGGCAGGATCAAGGGCTCGCGCGCGAGATCGGCCAGCGCCATGGAAGCGGGCAGAACGCCGATCTGCGGGTGGCGGCGCGAGCGTATCAGGAACAGCCGCTCCTCGATCAGTGGATGCACCTGCCAGCGCCTGCCGCCCGGGCGCGACTGGCCTGACCTGGCCGGGCCTGACCCGGCCGGGCCGGCTTCGTTGCCGTGCAGGCGCGAATCAAACAGCACGGCCATGTCGAGCGCGCGCGCATTGAGCATTTCGGCCAGATGCCCCGACATGCTTTCAACCATGTGCAGGCGCACGTCGGGGTAGCGAGTGCGCATCGCCTGCATCAGCGGCAGCGCGAGAATCGTGGCCGTGGTCGGCGCCAGTCCCAGGCTGACCGAGCCCGACAGCCGCGACTGCTGGGCGCTGCGCACCGCCTGGTCGGCGTGGCGCAGCGCGAGCTGGGCTTCGCGAAAGAACGCCACGCCGGCTTCGGTCGGAACCACGCCGCGCGGCGTGCGCTGCAGCAGGCGCACGGCAAGCTCGCTCTCGAGCCGCGTGATCTGCTGGCTCAGCGCCGACTGCACGACGTCGAGCTCGCGCGCCGCGCGGCTCATAGAGCCCATTTCCACGATGCGCACAAAGTAGCGCAGCTGCCGCAATTCCATTGCTTGTCCTGTATTTGTCCCCACCACACCGTGGCGGGTGACTGGCTGGGATAATCGCACACCTATGACAAAGCATCGGGTGGTGGTGGGCCTTTCAGGCGGCGTGGATTCGGCGGTGACCGCCTATTTGCTCAAGCAGCAAGGCCATGACGTGGTCGGCATCTTCATGAAGAACTGGGAAGATGACGACGACAGCGAATTCTGTTCGTCGAATGTCGACTTCGTCGACGCCGCGGCCGTGGCCGACGTGATCGGCATAGAGATCGAGCATGTGAACTTCGCAGCCGAGTACAAGGACCGGGTGTTCGCCGAGTTCCTGCGCGAGTACCAGGCCGGGCGCACGCCCAATCCCGACGTGCTGTGCAATGCCGAAATCAAGTTCAAGGCCTTTCTCGACCATGCCATGCGCCTGGGCGCAGAGAAGATCGCCACCGGCCACTATGCGCGCGTGCGCCAGAACCCGCAGAGCCAGCGCTTCGAGCTGCTCAAGGGCCTGGACCCGGCCAAGGACCAGAGCTATTTCCTGCACCGCCTGAACCAGGCCCAGCTGTCGAAGACGCTGTTTCCCGTGGGCGAGCTGCACAAGACCGAAGTCCGGCGCATCGCCGAGGAGATCGGCCTGCCGAACGCCAAGAAGAAGGACTCGACCGGCATCTGCTTCATCGGCGAGCGGCCGTTCCGCGACTTCCTCAACCGCTACATCAACAAGGAACCGGGCTGGATCCTCGACGACCGCGACCGCAAGCTGGGCCGCCATCAGGGCCTGTCGTTCTATACGCTGGGCCAGCGCCAGGGCCTGGGAATCGGCGGCATCAAGGAAAAGGGCGCGCAGCGTGGCGGCGGCGAGCACCACCCCTGGTTTGTCGCGCGCAAGGAACTCGACCGCAATGTGCTGCGCGTGGTCCAGGGCCATGACCACCCCTGGCTGCTGTCGCCTCAGCTCGATGCCGACAACGCCAGCTGGGTCGCGGGCGAGCCGCCGGCGCCCGGCCTCTATGGCTCCAAGACACGCTACCGCCAGCCCGACTCGCCGGCCGTGATCAGCGGGGCCGCCTCAGGCCAGGCCGCGGGCGAGACCTTCCGCCTGGACTTTCCCGAGCCGCAATGGGCCGTCACGCCCGGCCAGTCGGCCGTGCTGTATGACGGCGATGTCTGCCTGGGCGGGGGCATGATCTCCGCCGTCGCCGCCTACCCCGAAGCCGCGCCTAGCTAGGCAAAGCGGATTCCCTCGGTGTCGGGCTGCAGCTGGGCAAAGCTCAGTTGCAGCGACTGCGAGGCCTTGTGGAAGGCCGCGTCGACCAGGGCCTCGTTGCTGCCCGCATGCTGGAGGTCGCTCTTGAGGTGCGCGCCTATGCGGGACAGCACAGGCTCCAGCGCAATTCCCTTGGCGTTGAATTTCTCGCAGAGCTTGTGGATGGGATAGTGCTTCCTGTCCACCTGCGAGCCGGCGCGCGCCAGATGGTTGCGGCCAAAGGTTTCCAGCAGCGTCGCGCCCTGCTTGTCGAACAGGTAGTCGATGTCCTCGAATTTCCTGGCCGCGAAATCCTCGCCCAGCGCCATGCGGCCGAAGTCAATGGCCTTGAGGTGCACGCTGCCGGTTTCCTTGATCTCGTGCACGACCAGGTTGTGCATGTGCAGGTCGCGGTGCGCGACCTGGTTCTTGTAGAGCACGCGCGCCATGTCGACCAGCTGCGGCAGCAGGCTCCTGGCCTGCTCGCGTGACAGCGCGTCAATGCACTGGTCCATCTCATGGCTGGAGACATGCTTGGCGTCATAGACGTCGACCACGGCATAGGCATGGGCGCTGCTGAGTTCGGGGTGCAGGCAACGGGGGTCGGTGATCTTCTTCTGCGTCGAGATATAGCTGGCCAGCTCGGGCCTGTCCTGTGCATATTCCGCCAGCGCCAGTTCGCGCTCGAAGTCCTGCGTTCCGGTCTGGTTCTCGGCGCGCAGCAGGCCGCTCTGGGCATGGAATTTCTTGTTGACGCCGCCGCCCGAGAAATCCGCATCGCGCACCTGGGCTACCAGGTCCTCGGTGGAGCGCCGGTGGCGGTCGATGGTGCTGACCTGTTCCTGCAGGATGCTGGTGTCCAGCGGCTTGCCCATGTGCCGGCAGATCGTGTCCCTTTCATGGCTGTCTATGGTGTCGGCCTTGATGGGCTGGCCGTTGATGCAGTACTCCACCCGGTGTCTGTCTGGTGCGTCGGGGTGGGCGGTGATGCTCAGGGTGAACAGCGATTGGCTGTCGGGCGCAGCCAGCTGGGACAGCAGGTTGAAGCGCGCGAAATTGCTGCTGCCGCCGTCGTGCAGCATCTGGTGCAGGTTCTTCAGCGCCACCTGTTTGCTGTGGGGCCGGAAGAGATCGATGAAACGATCGAAGACATTGAGCGCGGTGGCCTGCCTGGCGTCGCTGTCCATCAGCTTGCCCAGGCGCGCGCTGCTCAGCGATAAATGCGTGTGGGCTGTCAAGGGTATGGGTGTGCTCATGGGGCATCCTGTTGTGGGGCGCAGCTGCGCCCTGTTGGTAGCCAGAACGCATCACCGGTTCCCGAGGCTGGGCATATGCTTAGCCGAAAATCGCGCTTGGACGCTGGCGCCAAAACAGCTACCGTGGCTGGTTTGTTCCAAGCTGTCCCGACCATGAATCACTCTTTCCTGCCGTCGCGCGGCGCCTTTGCGCCGGCGCCGGCGCAGGCCATCCCCTTGCATCTGAGTTCGGCGGCGCAATGGCCTGGCCTGCTCGGCAGCCTGCCGACGCTGCAGCGCCAATGGATAGCGACCACCGGCTTCGAGCCGCTTGCGGGTCGCGTTCTGCTGCTGCCCGGTGCCGATGGCGCGCTGGCCGGCGTGCTGGTGGGCATCGATCCGCAGCAACCGCTGTGGCAGCTGGCCGCATTGCCGCCGCTGCTGCCCGCAGGCGTGTACGCC
>JBBKVU010000232.1:0-2661 GCA_037968595.1 Comamonas sp. | reverse complement strand
GCGCGGTGCTGGCGCTGGCCTGGGTTTGCCTCGCGCCATGAGGGCCGCAGGTCCTGCGCCGGGGTTGCTGCTTCGGCGCCCGGCAGGAGTTACTTCTCCTGCATGTTCGCGGCCTTGACGATTTCACCCAGGCGCTTGCGCTCGGCGTCGGCAAACTTCACGAACTCGGGGCGGGTGCCGCCTATCGGCTCGATGCCCAGGCCCTTGAGCTTCTCCACGGTCGCGGGCTCCTTCATGGCCTTGTCCACGGCCGCTGCCAGCTTGTCGAGGATGGCGGGCGGCGTGCCCTTGGGCGCATGGATGCCGGCCCAGTGCGCGATCTGCAGATCGGCAAACCCCTGCTCCACGGCGGTGGAGAGCTGGGGGTAGGCCGAGATGCGCTGTGTCCAGGTGGTGGCCAAGGCCTTGAACTTGCCTTCATGCAGGATGTGGGGCAGGGCGATGATGCTGGCCTCCGACGTGCCCTCGACCTGGCCGCCGAGCACGGCGGTCGTGCTTTCCGAGCCGCTCTTGTAGGGCACGGGCTGCAGCTGGGCGCCGTACTTGACGTTGAGCATCTCGGCGACGAAGTGCGGCGTGCTGCCGGTGCCGGCGGTGGCGAAGTTGAAGCCCTGGCCCTTCTTGGAGGCTTCGACGAAATCGCGCAGGTTGTTGTAGGGCGCATTCTTGGGCACGACGATCACCGACGGCGCCAGGCCAATCATCACCACGGGCTGCAGCGCGTCATCCTTGAAAGGCATGCTCTTCTTGATCATGCTGTTGGATATGACGCCCGCGGCGCTGACCAGCAGCGTGTAGCCGTCGGCGCCGGCCTTGGCCACGATGTCGGCGCCCACGGTGCCGCCGGCGCCCGGGCGGTTGTCTATCACCACGGGCTGGCCCAGCACCTTGGACGCGCCTTCGGCGGCCGCACGCGCCATCAGGTCATTGGCGCCTCCGGCGGCAAACGGCACGACCAGGCGAATGGGGCGAGTCGGCCAGTTGTCCGCGGGGTCGGCGGCATGGGCCAGCGGGGCCATCACGCTGAGCGCAACGGCATGGGCCATCAGATGGCGGCGGTTCAAGAACATCGAGGTCTCCTGGATTCATGGTTGTTGCAGTGAAACCGCAAGCTGTGTGCCAGGCGCGATAGGGGTAAACCATGAAGACCCCAAGTCGTTGAATTGACTGGGTTTTCTGTCCTTCACGGCGCTTGCCTGCGAGCTTGTGATACCGGTGGGTTTCTTTGCTGAAATAATCAATTGCAAGAATGAAACATCGGCTGCGAACTCGCGGCGCGCGCAGCCTCAGCATCCGGCGATGCTCACCCCTGCGCTTGGCTGGAGGTCAACCCCACCATGCCGGCATCAGCCGCCGCACTTCGTCGCGCGCAAAGCGGTCGTCCATGAGGAACAGCTCGCCGGTGTCGCTTTCCGAACGGATGACGCGGCCCGCGGCCTGCACCACCTTGCGCAGACCGGGGAAAAGATAGGTGTAGTCGTAGCCGGTGCGCGTGCCGAAGCGCTGCTGCATGCAGCGCTTCATGCTTTCATTGACGGGGTTGAGCTGGGGCAGGCCCAGCGTGGCAATGAAGGCGCCGATCAGCCGGTCGCCGGGCAGGTCTATGCCTTCGCCAAACGCGCCGCCCAGCACCGCAAAGCCAATGCCCTGGCCGCCGGCCTGGAAGCGGGCAATGAACGCCTGGCGACTGGCGTCGGTCATGGCGCGCACCTGGCGCCATACCGGGGGCGCGTGGTCGCGCGCGCACAGCGCGTCGGCCACGCGCTCCAGATAGTCGAAGCTGCTGAAAAAGCACAGGTAGTTGCCCGGGCGCTTGTGGAATTGCGTGCAGATCAGCGCCACGATGCGCTCCACGGAGGCCTCGCGGTCCTGGTAGCGGGTGGAGACATCGTGCACGATGTGCACCGCCAACTGCGCTGCCTTGAACGGCGCGGGCACGTCGAGCCACGGGGTGTCGGCGGGCAGGCCCAGCGTGTCGCGGTAAAAGGCCGCGGGACTCAGCGTGCCCGAGAACAGCACCGTGGCATGCGCTGCCGCATGGCGCGCGAGCAGGTGCGGCGCGGGAATCACATTGCGTATGCACAGCGTAGAAGCGCGCTTGCGCCCGCGCGGCGGCGCAACCAAGCTGATGTCGAACAGAGCGTTCTCGTCGAGCTTTTCCTCGAGCACGGCAAACTGCAGGGCTTCGAGATAAAAGCCCAGCACCGGGTCGCCGGGCAGCATGGGCTGGTCGGCATTGGCCTCGGCAATCAGCGAGATGACTTTCTGCAGCGCGGCCATGAAGTCCAGCGGCACCTCGGAATGGCATTCGTAGGTCGGCTGCTGCTCGACATGCAGTGCATTCCAGGCGCGATTGAGCGCGTCCAGCGAGGTGCGTATGCGGCCCTTGGCGTTCTTGCGCGCCGCCGCCAGCGACAGCGGCGACAGCTCGGCGGTGTACATGCTGCGCGCGCGGTCCAGCAGGTTGTGCGCTTCGTCGACCAGCACGCCGACTTTCCAGTGATTGGCCTGCGTCAACGCGTGCAGCATGGCCGCGCCATCGTAGAAGTAGTTGTAGTCGCCGATCACGACATCGCTCCAGCGCGCCATTTCCTGCGTGAGGTAGTAGGGGCAGACTTCGTGCGCCAGCGCCACTTCGCGCAGCCGCGCGCTGTCCCAGAC
>JBBKVU010000231.1:0-2667 GCA_037968595.1 Comamonas sp. | reverse complement strand
ACGCCCGACCGCGCGGTCGTTGCCGGCCTGCGCGTTTACTACTACCGCAGCCTGGAATGCGAGACGCCGCTGCCGTTCCAGGCCCGCGTGCTGTTTCGCGACGCGCATCTGCTGGTCGCCGACAAGCCCCATTTCCTGCCGGTGGTGCCGGCCGGGCGCTACCTGCAAAACAGCCTGCTGGTGCGGCTCAAGCGCGAACTGGATCTGCCCGAGCTCTCGCCGGTGCACCGCATCGATCGCGAGACCGCGGGCCTGGTGCTGTTTTCGGTGCAGCGCGCCTCGCGCGGGCCCTACCAGGCGATGTTTCGCGAGCGCGCTGTCGACAAGACCTATGAAGCGGTCGCGCCCTGGCGCGAAGGCCTGTCGTTCCCGCGCGCGCATGCCAGCCGCCTGGAGGAAAGCGGCCAGTTCTTTCGCATGCACGAAGTGCCAGGCGAGCCCAACAGTTTCACCCG
The DNA here is from genome assembly GCA_037968595.1 of Comamonas sp. Classification (GTDB taxonomy): domain Bacteria; phylum Pseudomonadota; class Gammaproteobacteria; order Burkholderiales; family Burkholderiaceae_C; genus Comamonas. The sequence goes on along the minus strand of JBBKVU010000231.1, from coordinate 2,212 downwards.
CATGGAAGTGCTGGAGCAGGGCGGCGCATGGGCACGCTACCGCCTCTCGCCGGTGAGCGGCAAGCGCCACCAACTGCGCGTGCACATGGCGGCGCTGGGCCTGCCGTTGCTCGGCGACACCTTGTACCCCGAAGTCAACGATGCAGCCGAGGGCGATTTCTCGCGGCCGCTGCAGCTGCTGGCGCGCTCGCTGGCATTTGACGATCCGTGCACCGGCGAGCGCCGCAGTTTTGAAAGCCAGCTTCGCCTGGCGGACCTGCCGAAGTGACAGAGCGCCGCGCCTGAGGTCGGCGCGGCGCATCCCCAGCGCACCCCACTATCGGGCCGCGGCGCGCCGCGGCCGGCACGGTTTGCACAGCCCGATAGTCCATTGCTACCGAGCCAGCTGTCTCACAGGCGCAGGCAATGATTTGCGCCGAAATCCCGTCGAAATTGCCGCCAGACAGGGCCAATTCAATCCACTGCTGACGCCATGGTCTAGCCCGAAAGAGCGCGGAGCCAAGCGTTTTTCCACCCGTATTTGCCTTCTTTTTCAGCCTTCAAATGGCCGCATGAAAACGCGTATTTGTGAGCACGAAAACAAGTGGGAATAAGGGGTGCTTGCTGTTTTTGGCATACCCGTGAAGGGCAGCCGCGGGCTTGGAGACCATGACGCTGCATGGGTTATGGCAATGGAATCGCGTTGACAAAATTAACCAGAGGAATAGGATTTTTTCAAAATAAAACAACTTGCAACATTTGATAGTAGTTTTCTATTTTCATTGGTATCGAGTTGTTTCATAGCTGCACGAGAAGCAGGAAATCGGCCCCCAGGCCGCCTGCCTCTGCAGCGCTGGAAGCGGTTTGCACAACAGAGCAAATTGGAGGTGGGCCATGGCAGTTTCCGAACTCCGCGCGGCAGCCGAACTGGTGGGCATGCTTTTTGCCGAACCACGCTCGCTGACCTTGCTGGCACTGATGCTGGCAGCCGCCATCTGTGATCTGCGCACCCGCCGCATTCCCAATCGACTGACCTTCGGCGGCACTACCGCGGCCCTGCTGTTGAGCCTTGCCGCACCGCATCACGGCGGTGGCCTGCTGTGGGCACTGGGCGGTCTGGCCCTGGGCCTGGTGCTGATGCTGCCCCTCTACCTGCTGCGCGCCCTGGGCGGCGGCGACGTCAAGCTGATGGCCATGGCCGGAGCCTTTCTCGGCCCCGAGGGCACCTGGCAGGCAGTGATCTTCGTCTTTGTCGTGGGCGGCATGCTGGCCATGGTCTACGCGCTGTGGCACCGCGTGGTCGGCAAGCTGCTGCGCAACGCACTCAAGACCGTGCAGCTGCTGTTCATGACGGTGGCTGCGGGAATCCGGCCGGACGCCCGCGCCAGCGCGGCGCAGTCGGTAGGCAGCTTGCCTTACGGCGTCAGCATTGCCCTGGGGACGGCAGCGTTCCTGGTGGCGCGGCAGTTCACCTGGGTCTAGCCAATACAACCGCGTAGCAGGAGTTCCCAAGAAAAACATCAAAGCTCTGGGTCTGTTTGTCCTGGCAGCGCTCGTCAGCCTGGCGGCGGCGGTCTATGCGGCGAACTGGGTGGCTCAGCGGGGCAGCATAGACACCGACAAGGTCGTGGTCGCGGTGTCCGATATACCGCTGGGCAGCAAGATCACTCCCAGCATGCTGGGGAGCGCGCAGTGGCCCCGCGGCTCCATCCCTGAAGGCGCGTTCACGGACCCGCTGCAACTGCAGGATCGCGTGGTCAAGGTCGGCGTGCTGCGCGGCGAAGCCGTGCTCGAGGGCAAGCTGGCCCCCGAAGGCACCAAGGGCGGGCTGGCCGCCATCATCGCGCCGGGCAAGCGGGCCATGTCGGTGCGTGTCAACGATGTGGTGGGCGTGGCCGGCTTCGCGCTGCCGGGCAACTACGTGGACGTGCTGGTCAATGCCGAGCAGGAGAAGGGCGGCAGGGCGCAGGAGCAGCGCCAGATCAGCATGACCGTGCTGGAAAACGTGCTGGTGCTGGCCGTGGCGCAGGAAGCTGGGCGTGACGAGACCAAGCCCAAGGTGGTCAGCGCGGTCACGCTGGAGCTGAGTCCCGGCGACGCCGAGAAGCTGGACCTGGCGCGCAGCGTGGGCAGCCTGTCGCTGGTGCTGCGCAACCAGGCGGACAAGGACGCCGTGGGCACGGCCGGCATCACCAAGAACCAGCTGTTCGGCACGGCCGAGCCGGTTGCACCC
>JBBKVU010000230.1:0-6107 GCA_037968595.1 Comamonas sp. | reverse complement strand
GCGGCGCCCAGCGCGCACGCGATTCGGATGCCCGCGCCATACTGCAGGGCGAGCTTGCCAAGTCGCAGGAGCGCATGGCCCAGCTCGAGCTTGAATACAACAACGGCAGCCCCGAGCGCACGGCGCTGGAGCTGCGCAATCCCCAGGGCTATATCGAACGCACGGCCAATCTCAAGGCGCAGATCGCGCGCCACCAGAGCGACATCGCCGGTCTGCGGCGTGAAATTGCCCGCCTGCCGGCAGCCGCCGCCGATGCGCCGGTGAACTGAAGAAGTACATGTCTCTTTCTCTCGAGAACCGGCGCGCGGAAAGCGTCTACCATGTCTTTGACTCGCTCTGTACCCTGATTGCCGTGCTGGAGCTGGACGGCTCGGTGCTGTTTGCCAACGCCGCGCTGGAAAATGCACTGGGGTTGTCGCGGCGCATGCTTGAAGGCAGCGATTTCGCCGAGCATTTCGTCGATCCGGCGCTGCTGCACAAGGCCATGGAGGGCGCGCGCGAGCAGGACTACGCGGCGCTGCGCTTCGAGGCCAGCCTGCGCCGCCAGGCCAAGGAAGCGATTCCCATGCAGGTGATCGTGTCGATTGCCGAAGGCTCGGGCCATGTGCTGCTCGAGATGTCGCCGCTCGAGCAGCAGGTGCGCCAGGACCGCGAGGAGCGGCTGATAGAGCAGACCCAGGCGCACAAGGAGCTGATACGCAATCTCGCGCACGAGATCAAGAACCCGCTCGGCGGCATACGCGGCGCGGCCCAGCTGCTGGAAATGGACCTTGAAAGTCCCGAGATGCGCGAGTACACCCAGGTGATCGTGCACGAGGCCGACCGGCTGCAAAGCCTGGTCGATCGCCTGCTGGCGCCGCATCGCCACCCGCATCTGGTCGGCGACGTCAACATCCATGAAGTCTGCGAGCGCGTGCGCTCGCTGGTGCTGGTCGAATACCCGCAGGGACTGAGCGTGCGGCGCGACTACGACACCTCGATTCCCGAGTTCCGCGGCGACCGCGCCCAGCTGATCCAGGCGGTGCTGAACATCGTGCAGAACGCCGCGCAGGCGCTGGCGCCGCGCATTGTCCAGGGCGATGCCTGCATCACTTTGCGCACCCGTGTCGCGCGCCAGGTGACTTTTGGTAAGCAGCGCTATCGCCTGGCATTGGAATTGCATGTGATTGACAACGGACCGGGCGTGCCAGAGACCATCAGGGACAGGATTTTCTATCCACTGGTGTCTGGACGGGATGGCGGATCGGGTCTGGGGCTGACATTGGCCCAGACCTTCGTGCAGCGGCATGATGGCTTGATCGAATGCGACAGCCAGCCAGGATGCACCGATTTCCGCATTCTCATTCCCTTGCCCTGAGGTCCATGACAAACCCAAGCGGAAGGAAGCAAGAAAGTATGAAGCCGATCTGGATAGTAGATGACGACCCCTCGATCCGCTTCGTCCTGGAGAAGGCCCTGGCCAGGGAAAATCTGCCCACCCGCAGCTTCACCAACCCGCGTGAAGTACTTGAGGCGCTGGCCGACATAGACGCCAGCGATCCCGCACGCCAGCCGCCCCAGGTGCTGGTCAGCGACATCCGCATGCCCGGCGGTTCGGGCCTGCAGCTGCTCGAGCAGGTGCGCACCCAGCAGCCAGGCCTGCCGGTGATCATCATGACGGCGTATTCCGACCTCGACAGCGCCGTGTCGGCATTCCAGCGCGGAGCCTTTGAATACCTGGCCAAGCCGTTTGATCTGCCCAAGGCGGTGGAGCTGATCCGCCGCGCGGTAGAGGAAAGCCAGCGCGAAGAGATCATCGAGGACCAGACGCCGCTGAACGCCGAGATGCTGGGCCAGGCGCCGGCCATGCAGGACGTGTTCCGCGCCATCGGCCGGCTGAGTCAAAGCCAGGTCACGGTGCTGATCACGGGCGAGTCGGGCTCGGGCAAGGAGCTTGTCGCGCGCGCGCTGCACAAGCATTCACCGGTGTCGGGCGGGCCTTTCGTGGCGATCAACACCGCGGCCATTCCCAAGGACCTGCTGGAAAGCGAATTGTTCGGCCATGAGCGCGGTGCGTTCACGGGCGCCCAGACCCAGCGCCGCGGACGCTTCGAGCAGGCCGACGGCGGCACGCTGTTTCTCGATGAAATCGGCGACATGCCGTTTGATCTGCAGACGCGGCTGCTGCGCGTGCTGTCCGACGGGCATTTCTACCGCGTCGGCGGGCACGCGCCCGTGAAGTCGCATGTGCGCGTGATTGCCGCGACCCACCAGGACCTGGAGCTGCGCGTGCGCGACGGCGCGTTTCGCGAGGATTTGTTCCACCGCCTGAACGTGATCCGTCTGCGCCTGCCCGCGCTGCGCGAGCGCCGTGAAGACGTGCGCATGCTCGCGCGCCATTTCCTGCAGCAAAGCGCGCGCCAGCTGGGCGTGGAGCCCAAGCGGATTGCCGAAGCGGCGCTGCAGCGGCTCGAGGCGTTCTCGTTTCCGGGCAATGTGCGCCAGCTGGAAAACATCTGCCACTGGCTCACGGTGATGGCGCCGGCGCAGCAGATCTCGGTCAAGGACCTGCCGCCCGAAGTGTTGCAGGAGCTTCCCGCGGGCGCGGCCCCGACGCCCGCAGCCCCGGTGTTTGCGGCCCAGGACAGCAGCCCGGTCGCCGAACGCGAGGAGGTCGTTGCGGCCGCTTTTGCGCCGGTCTCTGGCCTGCACGCCACGGCCGCCGCTGATCTGCCGGCAACCGGCGCGGCAGCCTCCACCTGGGAGCCGCTGCTGGACGCGCAGGCACGCCTGCTGCTGGAAAGCGGCCAGGCCGATGTCTGGGATGTGCTGAGCCGGCGGTTCGAGTCGCACCTGATTCGCACCGCCTTGCAGGTGACCCATGGACGGCGCATGGAAGCCGCGCAGCGCCTGGGCATAGGTCGCAACACCATCACCCGCAAGATCCAGGAACTGGGTCTGGAGGCGGGCGAAGACCACTGAGAAGGCGGGCCGGGCGCGGCGCGCGCTGCCCGCCTTGCCCCCGGCGCCCGGGTGTGGGCGTCATCCCGTCCTACGCCCGCGTGTCGGGCTCACTGACCTGCAACGGCTTCGCGCTTGGCGACAATAGGAGCATATTCTTTTGTGTGCGGAGAGCGTTTTCATGCCTGACCCTAGGATTGCAGATTCTTCCTTTTTACGCCGAACCCAGCGTCAATTACGCTGGAGCGAAGAATTGCATCGTCAGACACCTAGCGCCCGCAATGCCGCCAACGGCAATCCCACCATCCAGGCCACACAGGACGTCCTTCAGGACGCTTTCTGGCATGACCATTACCATCTGCAGCCCAACTATGTGAGCGGCCGCGGCTATGACCAGTACCGTCCCGCCTATGAGATGGGCTGGAAGGCCGCAGCGCAGTATCCGGGCGATCTGGAGTCCGTGCTGCCGGTGCTCGAGGCCCAATGGCCGCACAGCAAGGGCACGAGCCTGCTGGCCTGGCGCCAGGTGTCGAGCGCGGTGCAAGCCGCCTGGGAACGCGTGCGCCATACCGATCCCGTGCTGGGCCTGTCGCAGGTGCAGCTGCTGGCGGTGCTGCAAGGGCTGCAGCGGCTGAACCTGCAAACCGCCAAAAGTCTGCAGATCGCCATTGCGCAGGCGCCCGGTGGCCTGGTGCAGCAGATGCTGCAGCGCCACCTGCAGGCATTCGAGGCCGCCTGCGCCGAACTGGCGCATGAGTTCGCCTTGCCCGTGCAAACCAAGGGCGAGCGGATATTTGCCGATACCCTGCTGCGCGGCTGGGAGTCGATCAAGTCGGCGATTGCCCCGCAGAGCAACGAATCGGTGCTGGACGCCAGCGAAGATGCCGAGAGAATGCTGTTGATGGCCTACAGGGCGGCGCTGCGCCAGGGCCTGCCCGAGGCCGCGCGCACTATCTTGCTGCGCCAGGCCATGGCCGTGCAGCGCGGCATAGAAGCGCTGCACTGGCTGCGCTCCTGCCTGCCGCTGTGAGTTCGGCGCCTCAGGCCCGGGCCGCTATCAGCCCAGCGTGACAACCACCGGCGCGTGATCGCTGGGCTGCGGGTTCTTGCGCGGCGCGCGGTCGATCACGCAGGCGCTGACGCTGGGGCGCAGCGCTTCGCTGACCAGGATATGGTCGATGCGCAGGCCGCGGTTTTTCTGGAAGCCCAGCATGCGGTAATCCCACCAGGAAAAGCTCTTCTCGGGCTGTTCGAACATGCGGAATGCATCGGTCATGCCCAGCTCCAGCAGATCGCGGAAATGCTGGCGCTCCTCGCTGGTGTGGTGAATGGTCTCGCGCAGGCCTTCGGGGTCGAACGAGTCCCGGTCCTCGGGCGCGACGTTAAAGTCGCCGACCAGCACCAGCCTTTCATTGGCCGCCAGCTCCTTGCGCACCCATGCGCGCAGCGCTTCCAGCCAGCGCATCTTGTAGGCGAACTTTTCGCTGCCCGGGGCCTGGCCGTTGACAAAGTAGCCGTTGATCAGGCGCAGCGGACCGCTGGCGGTGTCCAGCGTGGCGGCGATGATGCGCGCCTGCGGGTCGTCGTGTTCGGGAATGTTGCGCACCACGTCGCGCGCCGGCGTGCGGCTCAGGATGGCAACGCCGTTATAGGTCTTCTGTCCATGGGTGACCGCGTGGTAGCCGGCTTCCTGCAGCGCCAGCAGCGGGAATTTGTCGTCGGTCAGCTTGAGTTCCTGCAGGGCCAGCGCATCGACCGGATTGGCTTGCAGCCAGTCAAGCACCTGGGGCAGGCGCACGGTGAGGGAGTTGACGTTCCAAGTCGCAATTTTCATTTTTCAAAACCTTCTATGTTTCATGCGGGTTCCAAGAGGATGTGCTGCAGTATTTTTGTTCTAGCTACCCATCTAGCTACCCAAAACGCGGCAGTCACTCTTGGCCCGATTTGGCAAATCGCGCTCAGCCGGGCGCTGCAATCCTGGCTGAAAGCAGTTGGCGCAAGCTCGCATCGGTGATCCTGGTAGAGCCTTTGCCAATCCTGACCAGTTCAATGGTGCCAGCTTTGGCCATTCGGTAGATTGTGGCCCGGGAGACAGACAGTTTTTCACAGGCCGTGCTGATTCTGTGAACGGGGGGCAGTGCAGTGGCTTGCATATTCATGTGCTCGTAAAAAAGCCCGCTTGCTGGGCGGGCTGGTCAAAGTCGGGGATGGGTGCGCGCTTGTCGCGGCTCTCTCGTTTGCGGCGGGTCACGGGGTGGCCTTGTGGTTTTGGTCGCGCTTGAAGTCGATCACCCACACCCAGGGGTTGGCGGCCCAGTCGCCGCCGGTGGATGTCCAGATGTGCTGGAAGTGCTCCAGCGGTGTCGCCGAGTAGGCGTAGCCCGGGATTGAGCCGTGGCCGCCGCACGCTCCCTCTGCGATGCAGTCGGCTTCGCTGATGTCCTGCAGGCGCTCCAGGCGCACGCTGGTGATGTCCAGCCAGATGCGGGCCAGCGCCTTGGGCATGTGGATTGCGGGCTTCCAGGGCGTGTTGGCTTCCCAGCCGTCCTCATCGCACCAGGTCGCTTCGTCCGTAGCGCGAAACCACGTTTTCATTGGCAGCGGGTTGCCAGCGTCGTCATGCGTGCGCAGCCGGTCGGTCACGGCGTCGTAGTCATGCCCTTGCACGAATGTCTCGCGCACATAGATGCGGTCGCCGGGCTGGCCCATGGGGCAGCGCCACTCCTTCGCCGGATCGGTTTTGTCGCAGGGGCCATCGCGCAGCCAAAGATTGCGGTCACCGCAGTAGGCCGCATTCACCATGCCTTGGCCTGCAACAGGCTGCGGCTTGACCACCCGCCGCGTCTGCGTCTTTGTGCCATCGAGGATGGAGCGCACCAGGGGCGCCTTGAACATCAGTCCGGTTTCTTTCATGGGGTGGTTCCTTGCTGCGCCGCGGCGCGCTCTGCAATGTGTTTCTCGCGGACGCTGTGCGGATCGAAGACGGTGCCGTCCTCGCATTCCAGCCACGCGACCGCAACATGGTTGACCTGTGGAAAGCCGGCGTCGGTGATGCCGGTGATCGTTCCGGCGCCAAGTGCGCTGTCGGATATGGCATCGCCGATGGCGATGTAGCTGCGGGCCATCACGCACCGCCTTTCTGTGCTTCTGCGCGCTGCTCGAACACG
>JBBKVU010000229.1:0-25891 GCA_037968595.1 Comamonas sp. | reverse complement strand
GGCTAGGGGCGCCCCTAGCCGGGCGCCCCTAGCCGGGCGCCCCCCTCCACCGAAGGATGAGAGGGGGGAGCGGCGTCAGCCGCTCAGGGGGTGCCTCAATGCTGCAGGATCTTGTTCAGGAAGTCCTTGGTGCGCGGCTGGCGGGCTTCGGGATGCGTGAAGAAATCCTCGCTCGAGCAATCCTCGAGGATCTTGCCGCCGACGTCCATGAAGATCACGCGGCTGGCGACCTTGCGCGCAAAGCCCATCTCGTGCGTCACGCACATCATGGTCATGCCTTCATTCGCCAGGCCGACCATCACGTCCAGCACTTCGCCGACCATTTCGGGGTCCAGCGCCGAGGTGGGTTCGTCAAACAGCATCACGATGGGGTCCATCGACAGCGCGCGCGCGATTGCCACGCGCTGCTGCTGACCGCCCGAAAGCTGGCCCGGAAACTTGTCCTTGTGCGCCGTCAGGCCCACGCGGTCCAGCATCTTCAGGCCGCGCTGACGGGCTTCGTCGGCGCTGCGGCCCAGCACCTTGATCTGGGCAATGGTCAGGTTCTCCGTCACCGACAGATGGGGAAACAGCTCGAAGTGCTGGAACACCATGCCCACGCGGCTGCGCAGCTTGGGCAGGTTGGTCTTGGCGTCGTGCACGGCCGTGCCATCGACGAAGATCTCGCCCTTCTGGAAAGGCTCGAGCGCGTTGATGGTCTTGATCAGCGTGGACTTGCCCGAGCCCGAAGGGCCGCACACCACCACCACCTCACCTTTGTTGATGTTGGTCGAGCAGTCGGTCAGCACCTGAAAGCTGCCATACCACTTGGAGACGTTCTTCATTTCAATCATTGGGTGCTCTCCGTATCCGTAATCAGTTGTCCATTCGAGCTACTGGCGCATCCCAGCTCAGGGGGCACCGAGCAAGGGCCGCCCCGCAGCGATGGTGCCGTCCCCCTTGGGGGAAGGCGCGCAGCGCCTCAGGGGGGACCCATTTCTCTATCTAATAATTGCGATTCTCTTGTGCAGGCGCTTGACCAGATAGGACAGCGCATAGCACAGCACGAAGTAGGCGACAGCGGCGGCCAGGTAGGCCTCAATCGGTCGGCCGTAGTTCTTGCCCGCGACTTCAAAGCCCTTGAGCATGTCGTAGGCGCCAATCGCATAGACCAGCGACGTGTCCTGGAACAGGATGATGGTCTGCGTCAGCAGCACCGGCAGCATGTTGCGGAACGCCTGCGGCAGCACCACCAGGCGCATGTTCTGGCCGTAGGTCATGCCCAGCGCCTGGCCGGCGTTCACCTGACCGCGGGCGATCGACTGGATGCCGGCGCGCATGATCTCGCTGAAGTAGGCGGCTTCGAAGGCGATGAAGGTGATGATCGCCGACAGTTCCGCGCCAATGGGGCGGCCGATGATGGCCGGCATCAGCAGGAAGAACCACAGGATCACCATCACCAGCGGAATCGAGCGCATGCCGTTGACATAGATCGTCGCCGGCAGCACCAGCCACTTCTTGCCAGACAGGCGCATCAGCGCCAGCACCGTGCCGAACAGCACGCCGCCCACGGTGGCAATGGCCGTCAGCATCAGGCTGAAATACAGACCCTTGAGCACGAAGTTGCTCACCAGGTCCCAGTTGTAGAAACCAAAGTCGATGTGCAGATCCATGATCAGTGACCTCCTGCACTCGAAGCGGCAACCATGCCGGGCACCTGGGCGCGCTTTTCAATCCAGGCCATGATACGGTTGATCGCAAACGCCGAGATGACATAGAGGCCGGTCACGGCCAGATAGACTTCAACGCCGCGGCCGGTTTCCTCCTGGGCCTGCATGGCAAACATGGTCAACTCCGTCACCGACACGGCAAAGGCCACCGACGAGTTCTTGAAGATGTTCATCGTCTCACTGGTCAGCGGCGGAATGATGATGCGCAGGCCCATCGGCAGCAGCACATAGCGGTAGGTCTGCCAGGTCGTGAAACCCACGGCCATGCCCGCATAGCGCTGACCGCGGGGCAGCGACTGCAGTCCCGAGCGCACCTGCTCGGCGATACGCGACGAGGTGAAGATACCCAGGGCCAGCACCACCAGCACAAAGCCCGGAACGGACTTCATTGCCGGCACGAAGGCGGGCACCACGTGGTACCAGAGAAAAATCTGCACCAGCAGCGGAATATTGCGAAACAGCTCCACCCAGGCGTTGCCGAAACGCACCAGCCACGGACTGTTGGGCAAAGTGCGCAGCACACCAATCACTCCGCCGACCACCAGCGCGATCAACAGCGCCAGCAGCGATACGGACACCGTCCACCCCCAGGCAGACAACATCCAGTCCATATAGGTGATGTCGCCGCCCTTGCCGAAGCACCCCTGCACCGCAACGCGGTCCAGCGTGTCCTCGCAGAACACCTGCCAATCCCAAGCCATAGGATTTCCTTTATTGCCTCAAGCCTCTGGCGAAAAGAGCGCGCAACGCGTCTGTCTCACCACACAAAAAACCCCCTCCGAGACCAGCCAGAAGGGGGTTTTCATCCCAAACACCAAGCAGACTTTACTTGTTGAAAGCTTCCTTGGGCTTGTTGTTGGGGTTCTTCCAGGCGTTCTTGGTCGCTTCGGACAGAGGCAGGCCGACCTTCTGGTTGGCAGGCGGGATGGGCTGCATGAACCACTTGTCATAGAGCTTTTCCAGGCTGCCATCGGCGACCTGGCGCTGGATGCTGGTGTCGACCGCCTTCAGGAAAGCGGTGTCGTTCTTGCGCAGCATGCAGGCAATTGGCTCGACCGACAGAACTTCGCCGACGATCTTGAAATCGTTGGGGCTCTTGGACTTGGAGATGTTGCCGGCCAGGATGGAGCCGTCCATCACGAACGCATCGGCACGGCCCGTTTCCAGCAGCAGGAAGCTGTCGGCGTGGTCCTTGCCCATGACTTCCTTGAAGTCTATGCCTTGGGCGCGTTCGTTCTTGCGCAGGATCTGCACCGAAGTGGTGCCCGTGGTCGTGGCCACCGACTTGCCGTTCAGGTCCTTGATGCCGTTGATGCCGGAGTTGGCCTTCACGGCAATGCGCACTTCTTCCATGTACGTGGTCATGGCGAAGTCGACATCCTTCTGGCGGTTGGTGTCGTTGGTCGTCGAGCCGCACTCCAGATCCACCGTGCCGTTGGTCACCAGGGGGATACGGTTTTGCGAGGTCACGGGCTGGAACTTGATTTCCAGCTTGGTCAGGCCGAGTTGCTTTTGCAGGTCGCGGGCCACGCGTTCGGCCATTTCGGTATGAAAACCGACATATTTGCCGTCGCCCAGCGTATAGGCCAGTGCGCCAGAAGATTCGCGCACGCCCAGCGTGATCGAACCCGAGGATTTGATCTTCGCCAGGGTGTCATTGGTCTGAGCCATGACCGTGCCCGCGAGCAAACCCATGACGGCAACTGCCAACAAATGTTTCTTCATACCTTCTCCTCTGATGACTGCGGATAAAAAAGCAACGCGGAACGCGCGTGGGCTTGTTTCACTAATTCACTGTAGAGGCATTTTGCTACTGTCGAATGAAACCAATAGCGATAACCACAAGGAACCATGTCAAACAATGCGTAAACGCCTTCCATCCAGGGTAAACACCTAGCAAAAAACGGGCCCACGCTCCATGCTAATGGCCATGCGCCCAGTCCACTCCCCGGCTTACCCTAGTTCCAGCGTATTGCCGTGCTCGAGCAGGAACGCCCAGAGATTCTGAGCCACGCCTTTGGGCGCGTCCTTGACCGTCGGTTTCTCGCGGTAGGCACGCACATCCATGGGCATGCGGAACGACTCCACGCCCGGCGGCTCGGCGCTGACCAGGCGCCCGGCCTGCAGTTCATTGCGCACCGCGCTGTAGGGCAGAAAGGCCACGCCATGGCCTTCGAGCGCCATTGCCTTGAGACCTTCGGCCATGTCGGTCTCGTAGACCCGCTCCAAATGGATGGCTTCGCCAGCCTGCTTGAGAATCAGCTCCGTCACCTGGCCCAGATAGGCGCCTGAGGCATAGCCCAGATAAGGCAGAGGCTGGGCCTGGGTTCCGGGCAGCACGTGCAGCGGCCGGCCCTGGGCATCGGGCTTGACATAGGGCGCGAGAATTTCGCGCCCCAGGCTGACCATCTCATAGCGATCGGGGTCGAGCTGGAAAGGCTGCGACGGGTGGTGGTAGGCAATCAGCAGGTCGCAGCCGCCTTCGACCAGGCGCATCACCGCGTCATGCACGTTGAGCGCGAACAGCCGGCTGCGAAACGGCCCGAACAGCCCGTGCAGGTTCGACACCCAGGCCGGGAAAAAGGTGAAGGCCAGGGTGTGCGGCACCGCAAAACCAATCATGCCCTTGCCCGCACTGACGTGGGCACGCAACATGCTGCGCGTGCTTTGCAGCGACTGCAGCATCTCCAGCGCCTGCTCGTACATGGTCTTGCCCGCGGGCGTGAGCCGCGTCGGGTAGGAGCTGCGATCGACCAGGTCGGTCCCGGCCCAGGCTTCCAGCGCCTGGATGCGGCGGGAAAACGCGGGCTGGGTCACATGCCGCAATTGCGCAGAGCGGCTGAAACTGCGGGTTTCAGCCAAGCTCACAAAATCTTCTAGCCATTTGGTTTCCATCTGCGCATTATCCGCGCGCCAAGGCCCGCTGCCTCGGGGCAACCCGCATGGTCAGCGATGAAAGCGGGCCAGATAATGATTTGCCCTCCCTATCCGGCGGGCGCGCGTCAGGCCCCCAGGTACACGACACCCGCGGGTCAGGCGAACGTCTTTTCTCCGTTGTTACGCGTTTTCCTGACTGCCCGCGCTCATGCCCTCTGACCAATCGCCTCCCGACCACGACGCGTCGGCCCCTCCCCGCTCCCTGCGCATCGAAGATTGGCTCACCGTGATCATCATGGCCGCACTGGCACTGATCACCTTTGCCAACGTGCTGGTGCGCTATCTCACCAACTCCTCCTTTGCCTGGACCGAGGAAATCTCGGTCTTCCTGATGATCCTGCTGGCCATGGTTGCCGGCTCGGCGGCCGTGGCGCGCGACCAGCACATCCGCATCGAGTACTTCTCCCACGGCGGCACGCTGCAGCGGCGCCGGCGCCTGGCGCGCCTGGGCGCCCTGCTGGTCGCGCTGCTGTTCAGCCTGATTGCCGTGCTGAGCCTGCGCGTGGTCTGGGATGACTTCCGCTTTGACGAAACCTCGCCCGGCATTGGCGTGCCGCAGTGGTGGTACTCGATCTGGCTGCCGCTGTGCTCCACGGTGATCGTGCTGCGCGCGCTGGGTCTTTATCGCCGCCAGGGCTTGCAGGCCGCGGCCGAAGACGCGAACCAGCAAACCTCCACAGGTCCCCAGCCATGATCGCCACACTGCTGTTCGTGGCCTTCGTGCTGCTGATGAGCGCGGGCGTGCCGATTGGCGCCGCGCTGGGCCTGGCGGGCGCGGCCTGCATTGCGCTGGCCAATTCCGACGCCCAATGGTTCGGCCTGCTGGCCGTGCCGCAGAATTTCTACGCCGGCCTGGGCAAGTACCCGCTGCTGGCCATCCCCATGTTCGTGCTCGTGGGCGCGATCTTCGACCGCTCGGGCGTGGCGCTGCGGCTGGTGAACTTCGCGATTGCCATTGTTGGCCGCGGCCCGGGCATGCTGCCGCTGGTGGCGATTGCCGTGGCCATGTTCCTGGGCGGCATTTCGGGCTCGGGCCCGGCCAATGCCGCGGCTGTCGGCGGGGTGATGATTGCCGCCATGAGCCGCGCCGGCTACCCCGGCTCGTTCTCGGCCAGCGTGGTCGGCGCCGCCGCCGCGACCGACATCCTGATTCCGCCCTCGGTGGCGTTCATCATCTATTCGGTGCTGGTGCCCGGCGCTTCGGTACCCGCGCTGTTCGCGGCGGGCATGATTCCCGGCGTGCTGGCCGGCATAGCGCTGATCGTTCCGGCCGTCTGGCTGTCGCGCCGCCACAAGATGGGCGCGCTTGAAGCCACGCTGCCGCGCCCCGAGTTCTGGAAAAGCCTGCGTGAAGCCGCCTGGGGCCTGGCCGCGCCGGTGCTGAGCCTGGGCGGCCTGCGCGCCGGCTGGTTCACCCCCACCGAAGCGGCCGTGGTCGCGGTGTTCTACGGACTCTTCGTCGGCATGGTGATACATCGCACCATCTCGGTGCGCGACCTGTTCCCTATCCTGCGCGAAGCCGGCGAGCTGTCGGCCGTGATCCTGCTGGTGGTCTCGCTGGCCGGCATCTTCGCGTTCTCGCTGTCGACGCTGGGCGTGATCGATCCCGTGGCCAACGCCATCGTCAACTCGGGCCTGGGCGAATATGGCGTGCTCGCGCTGCTGATCCTGCTGTTGATCACCGTGGGCATGTTCCTCGACGGCATCTCGGTGTTCCTGATCTTCGTGCCGCTGCTGCTGCCCATCATGCAGCACTACCAGTGGGACCCCGTCTGGTTCGGCGTGATCCTGACGCTCAAGGTCGCGCTCGGCCAGTTCACGCCGCCGCTGGCCGTGAACCTGATGGTCTCGTGCCGCATCGCCGGCGTGCGCATGGAGTCGACCGTGCGCTGGGTAGGCCCCATGCTGCTGGCGATGTTCATCGTGATGCTGCTGGTCATTGCCTTCCCGCAGCTGGCTCTTTGGCTGCCGCACAAACTCGGTTATTGAGTTCCCGCATAACAACCCCTAGGAGACAAAGAATGAAACTGCGCAGCTTTCTGACCACCGCGGTCGCCGCCGCCGCGGCACTGGCCTTCACCGCGCCCGCGGCGCTGGCCCAGAACTACAAGAGCGAATACCGCATGTCGCTGGTGCTGGGCCCGCCATCGCCCTGGGGCCAGGCCGGTGAAATCTGGGGCAAGCTGGTCAAGGAGCGCACCCAGGGGCGCATCAACATCAAGCTCTATCCCGGCGTTTCTCTGATCCAGGGCGACCAGACGCGCGAGTTCAGCGCGCTGCGCCAGGGCGTGATCGACATGGCCGTGGGCTCGACCATCAACTGGTCGCCCCAGGTCAAGTCGCTGAACCTGTTCTCGCTGCCGTTCCTGATGCCCGACTACGCGGCCGTGGACGCGCTGACGCAGGGCGAAGTCGGCCATGAAATCTTCAAGAACCTCGAGAAGGCCGGCGTCGTGCCGCTGGCCTGGGGCGAAAACGGCTACCGTGAAGTCAGCAACTCCAAGCGTGCGATCCGCAAGCCAGAAGACCTCAAGGGCCTGAAGATCCGCGTCGTCGGCTCGCCGATCTTCTCCGACATGTTCAGCGCGCTGGGCGCCAACCCCACGCAGATGAGCTGGGCCGACGCCCAGCCCGCGCTGGCCAGCGGCGCCGTCGACGGCCAGGAAAATCCGCTGTTCATGTTCACCGTGCTGAAGATGCACACCGTGGGCCAGAAATACGTGACCACCTGGGGCTACATGGCCGACCCGCTGGTGTTTGTCGTCAACAAGGACATCTGGGCTTCGTGGACACCGGCCGACCAGGCCATCGTGCGCCAGGCCGCGCTTGACGCCGGCAAGCAGGAAATAGCAATTGCACGCAAGGGCCTGATCGAAGCCGACAAGCCCGTGCTCAAGGAAATTTCCGGCATGGGCGTGACCGTGACCCAGCTGAGCCCCGCCGAGCGCGATGCCTTCGTCAAGACCACGCGCCCGGTCTATGACAAGTGGAAGGGCCAGATCGGCAATGATCTGGTGGCCAAGGCAGAAAAGGCGATAGCGGCGCGCAAGCAGTGACCCACTGTCGCTAGGCCGCTTTCCAAAGCAGCCACGCTGTTCGTCCGCAAACGCCCTCCTTCGAAAGTCTCGTCGAAGGGCGTTTGAGGGCGAATTTTTTTATGCCCCCGAACGCAAAACAAGGCCTTGCGCTTGGCCGATGCGGGGCCATTCCTCCTTCGATGCGGCGGGCGAAGCAGGCTCTGAACAAACGGGTACCAGACCATGCACGCTCGAATTCCGCACTACCGTTCGCCCTGAGCCTGTCGAAGGGCGTTTCAGGGCGCGCCATCAGAACCGCAGAAAAATTACACCGGCGAAACCAGCGGCCGTCCTTCCAGATGGCAGCGCAGATTCGCCACAAAGCGGTCTATTGACGCCTGCACCGCCTCGGGCGACCAGCCGCCCACATGGGGCGTGAGCACCACGGCGTCAAGATCGAGCAGTTCGGCCGGCGGCAGCGGCTCGCTCTCGTAGACATCGAGGCCCGCACCGGCAATGCGGCCGGCGCGTATCGCCTCGGCCAGCGCCGCGGTATCGACCACGCTGCCGCGCGCGATGTTCACCAGATGGCCGTTCGGGCCCAGCGCTTCAAGCACCTGGGCATTCACCAGATGGCGCGTCTGGGCGCCGCCGGGAATCGCCACCAGCAGCACATCGGCCCAGCGTGCCAGCGCCAGCAGCTCGTCGAAGTAGCGGTAGGCCAGGTCTTCGCGCCGACGCCGGTTGTGATAGCCGACTTCCATCTCGAAGCCCAGCGCACGCTGGGCAATGCGCGCGCCAATGGTGCCCAGGCCGACGATGCCCAGGCGCTTGTGCGAGACATGCGGCGGAATGGGCAAGGCCGTGCGCCAGACGCCCTCGCGCGTCAGGCGGTCCAGGCGCACGATACCGCGCAGCGAGGCCAGCATCAGCCCCATTGCATGGTCGGCCACGCATTCGTCGTTGGTACCCGCGCCATTGGCCACTGCAATGCCCTGGGCATGCGCATGCGCGACATCGATGTTTTCATAGCCCACACCCAGCGCGCTGACCAGCGTCATCCCGGGCATGGCCTGCATGTGGGCCGCGCTCAGGCCCGACGAGCCCAGCGTCAGCACCGCCCGCACGCGCGCGCCGACCGCGGCAATGGTCGCATCCCACTTCGTCAAATCGGGCTGGTTGACCAGCTCCAGCGTGGGAAACTCCCCGGCCAGCTGGTCCAGGTGCGCGGGGGAAAGATGGTTCAGTGCAAGCAGTACAGGTTTCATGGTGGAGAGCGCGGCACAAAAAAGAACATTGTCCACCCTCCCCGCCGCGCCTGGCCTCAGGCCAGCGCAGCCGCCGAGCCCTCGCCCACCGACTGGCTTTGCTGCAGCGCCCACATCTGCGCATAGCGCCCGCCCAGCGCCAGCAGTTGCACATGGGTGCCGCGTTCGAGAATCCGGCCTGCATCCAGCACCAGGATTTCATGCGCATCGACCACGGTGGACAGCCGGTGGGCAATCAGCAGCGTGGTCTTGTTGCGCGCCGCGCTCTGCAGCTCGGCCTGGATCGCGCGCTCGTTGGCCGAGTCCAGCGCCGACGTGGCTTCGTCGAAGATCAGGATGGGCGGGTTCTTGAGCAAGGTGCGCGCAATCGCCACGCGCTGCTTCTCGCCGCCCGACAGCTTGAGCCCGCGCTCGCCCACGCGCGTCGCATAGCCTTGGGGCGTGCTGGCAATGAAGTCATGGATGCGCGCGGCGCGCGCCGCGGCCACGACCTCGTCATGGCTCGCGCCGGGGCGGCCATAGGCAATGTTGTATTCGACGCTGTCGTTGAACAGCACCGTGTCCTGGGGAACGATGCCTATGGCCTGGCGCACGCTGGCCTGGGTCAGGCCGCGGATGTCCTGGCCGGCAATCGTCACCCGGCCCTGTTGCACGTCATAGAAGCGGAACAGCAGCCGCGCCAGCGTCGACTTGCCCGAGCCCGAAGGGCCGACCACGGCCACGGTCTTGCCTGCGGGAATCTCGAAGCTCACGCCGCGCAGGATGGGCCGCGCCGGGTCATAGGCGAAATGCACGTCTTCAAGGCGCACCGCGGGAACGTCGGCCGAATGCAGCGGCTGGGCATCGGGCGCATCGGCGACTTCGCGTTCGCGGTCCATGAGCACGAACATCCGGTCCAGATCGACCAGGCTCTGCTTGATCTCGCGGTAGATCACTCCCAGGAAATTCAGCGGGATGTACAGCTGGATCATGAAGGCATTGACCATGACCAGATCGCCCAGCGTCAGCCGGCCGTCGACCACGCCCTGCGTGGCGCGCCACAGAATGGCGACCAGCGCCGTCGCAATGATGATCTGCTGGCCCGCATTGAGCAGGCTCAGCGTGGTCTGGCTCTTGAGACGCACGCGGCGCAGTTCCTCGAGGTTCTCGTCGTAGCGACGCGCCTCGAAGGCCTCGTTGTTGAAGTACTTGACGGTCTCGTAGTTCAGCAGCGAGTCCACGGCCTTGGTGTGCGCGGCCGACTCCTGGGCATTGGCCTCGCGCCGAAAGCGCGTGCGCCAGCCGGTCACCTGCACCGTGAAGACGATGTACAGCGCCAGCGCGATCAGCGTGATCACGGCGAACCAGACGTCGAAGCGCAGCGCCAGAATCGTCAGCACCAGCGTCATTTCAATCAGCGTCGGCAGGATGCTGTAGAGCGAATACGAGATCAGCGACTCGGTGCTGCGCACGCCGCGCTCTATGTCGCGCGTCATGCCCCCGGTCTGGCGCTCGAGGTGAAAGCGCAGGCTCAGCGCATGCAGATGCTCAAAGGTCGTCAGCGCAATGCTGCGCGCCGCGCCCTGCGTGGCCTTGGCAAACACCAGGTCGCGCAGCTCGGTGAACAGCGAAGTGGAAAAGCGCAGCGCGCCATAGGCCAGCAGCATCGCCGCGGGCACGACCAGCACCGCGGCCGCGTCACCGGGCTTGAGCGTGAGCGCGTCCACCAGCTCCTTGAGCAGCACCGGCACGCCGACGTTTGCCACCTTGGCCGCGACCATGAACAGCAAGGCGGCTAGAACGCGCCACTTGTATTCCCACAGATAGGGCAGCAGACGCTTGAGCGTCGCCCAGTCGGCGCCGGAAGCTGGGGAAGCGGGTACGGGTAAATCCTGAGGAGATTCGGCAGATCGGCGCATCGGGGACAATTCCTGTTGTTATATTCCCGATTGTGCCAATGCCTCCGCGTCCAGACCTTCCTCCCCACCCATTGCCCGCAGACAAGGATCTCGTGCTCAAGGTGATTCCCATGCCTGCCGATGTCAACGCCAATGGCGACATCTTCGGCGGCTGGGTCATGGCGCAGGTCGACCTCGCCGGTTCGGTGCTGCCTTCGCGCATAGGCCAGCGCATGGTCACGGTGGCCGTCAACGAATTCATTTTCAAGCAGCCGGTGCGCGTCGGCGACATCCTGTCGTTCTACTCCAGCGTGCAGCGCGTGGGCCGCACTTCGGTCACGGTGGATGTCGAAGTCTACGCCGAGCGCTTTCACGACCAGGGGCGCTTCGTCAAGGTGACCGAGGCCTTGCTGACCTATGTCGCCATCGATGGCGAAGGCAAGCCCCAGGCGCTGCCGGAGAACGCGCAGATCGCCGCCTGGCGCAGCGCCATACAGCGCAACGCTGCCAGCGCCGCGCCGCAAAAGGCCTAGGGCTGCGACAGCCGGCGCATTTCGTCGGCTTTCCTGGCCTCGAGCAGGCCATCGAAATAGGCGCCGAACTTTTCCGCCTTGATCGACCAGTCCCAGGCCTTGATGCGCTCCATGTTTTCCTGCGACAGGCGGGTCAGCAGTTCGGGCTGGCGCACCAGCTTGCGCACGGCATCGACCAACGCCTGCACGCTGCGCTCGGGCAGGATGAACTGCTTTTGCAGTTCACCAAAGGCCTGAGGAACGATGCCGACATCGGTGCTGACCACGGGCACGCCGCAGGCCATGGCTTCGAGCACCGGGTTGGGCGTGCCTTCTATCTTTGACGTGCAGACGTAGAGATCGATCTTGCTGTAATAGTCAGGCATCTGCGCATGCGGAATGAAGCGCTCCTGGCGATCCGCAAACAGGCTGGTCACCGCCACGCCCTCTCGCTGCAACTGCTCGATTGCGGGCTTGAGAATGGTGTGCACGCCCTTGAAGTCTTCAAGCTCGCCTGCCCACTTGCTGTTGCCGACCCAGCCGATCACCAGTTCGCGCCGACCGATTTCCTCGAAGCGCGCCAGATTCTGCGGCTTGAACTTGCGCAGGTCCACGCCATCCTCGATCAAGGCCGTAGGCTTGGGGTAGCCCGGGATGTCGGAATAAATTGCCTGGAGCTTTTCCGAGCCTACGGTATAGCCGGCAATCACGTCGGAGAAGATATGCGCGCGCGTGCTCAACTCCTGTGCGTCCAGCAGCAAATGGTCATAAATGCAGGTGCTGAGCTGCTTGTTGCCGATGAAACGCTGATGGAACGATTCATAGGACATGCCCAGATTCTCGGCATAGCTCTTGAAGTAGGGCGTGCCAAGCAAGGTCAGGTGCTCGCGCCAGAAAAAGTGGATGATCTGGCAATCTCTGACCAGCAGCAGGACCTGATCGACGTTATCGACGATGTCCATAGGAATCACGATAAATTCAAATCGATGGGACAGATGGCTTTGCAACTGTCGGGCAATATTGCCGAACGCCCAGTTGTCCGTATCGATGATCAAACCTATCTTCACCCTGCCGTCCGCGCTGACGCTTTGGTGCAGCACAGGCGCCGGCGCCTGGGCCGTGCCGCCCAGACCCAGGGCTTCGTGGCGGGAGTCCAGCCAATGATCGACCACATCGCTCCAGATGGAGAAACCGTGTTTCTTCTCGAGGTGGTCGGCGGATTGCTTGAGCACCTGGCGCGAAAACCGCTCTCTCTCATAGTCACGGTCGGCGCTTGAATCGGGCATGGGGTGGTCGTGGATCAGGAAGCACTCGGATGCCGCTCCGACCTTGTAGCCCGACTGGAAAAGCCGAATGGAAAAATCGATGTCCTCGAAGCCGACAAACATGCCTTCGTCGTAGCCGCCAGCCTGAAGAAAGGTATCCGCCTTGACCACGCAGGCACCGCCAAACAGGAAGGTGCTCAAGAAGGGAAAGCCCATCTTGTTTTGCACTTTCTGCGCGCTGACCGTGCTTCCCGCGCCGATATGCAGCTGGCCGTCGTAATGAGAAACAAAAAGGTGGCCGCCCCGGGCAAAAATGGTTTCGCCATCGGGTTCAAGCAAGGGCAGGCTCATGAAATGGCAGCCCAGAACCGCCAGATCCTGCTGCAGTTTTTCCAGCGGATTGGAAGTGAAATATATGTCGTTGTCCAGGCACATCAACCAGGACGTACGCACATGGGCAAGCGTTCTGTTTCTTCCGCCCGCAACTCCGTAATTCTTTCCCAGCTCGACGATACGGTAGCGGCAGGACATTCCGGAACAGAAATCCCGCAGCAGCGCCAATTCCTCCTTCACCGAGCCATTGTCGATAATGAGCACCTCACCCGCAAACTGCGGCATGAACTTCTCAATCGACTGCAACAGCTTGATCGACAGACATGCTCGATTCAACGAAAGAAAGGAAATGGTGAGATTTTCTCCATTACTTCCGATATTCGGTCCAGTCATCTTCCAGGCATCGACCGCAAGCAGAGCGTGCGCCTGGTCAAAGATGTAAGTTCCGCGGGACAGCCCAGGAAAAAACCCCAAATCTTGATCATTCATTCTTGTCTTTACCTACGAACAGCGCGTGCCACTTTCACCGCCAGCGCACGCACCGGCTGCGGCACAAGTTTGCGCAAGCGCACATAGCGATCGTGCGCAATGCGCAGATATGCGCACTCCTCACGCAAGGCGGCGACTTCTGCCTGAAGAGTCGGCACCTCGGCCTGGAACGCGCTCACCTGCAGCTGGAGGGCATGGGACTGCGCCTGCAGCTCGTTGATTTCCGATTGCCGCGCCTGGGCCTCGGCCTGCAAGCTGTACAACTGGGCTTTCAGGTCATGGCCTTCGGCCTGCAGCGAATGCGCTTCGGTCTGAAACCTGTAGGCTTCGGCCTGCAGGGTAGTCACCTGGGCCTGAAGCGCATGCACGCTTCCCGAGGAGAAATGCAGGCTTTCCCGCAGCACTTCATTTTCGGCAGTCGCTGCCTGATAGAGCAGGCCGACCCTGCGAACTTCGGACTGTGATGCATTTGTCTGCGCTCGCAATGCATGCACACTGTCCGGATCCTCCAGCGCCTGCACCATGCGCGCGTAGGAGTCCATGCTCAGCGGAAACACCGCCGCGCCACTGGGCGCATCGGCGGCGTTCCAGACACCGAAGAAGTAGCTGCAATTGGACGCCGTGACGTCCAGGTCGCCGGTGCCATTGACCAGATAGGCGCCGCCGAGCTGCTTGGAGGACATCCAGCTCGAAGGCACGGGCTCGTAATCCGCCTTGACGTCGAGTGGCGTGGAGCCAAAGCCCATGACCGCGGTTCCCACACTCCAACTGACGTTCTCACCCAGGATGCGGGAGGTCAGTTCCTTGAACTCGTCAAAGCGGTATTTGCGCAGATGATAGGGATTGCGCTGATGATCCTCTGGAAAATACCAGTGGTCGTTAGGGCAGCTGATGATGAATACGGCATCCTTCTTCGCCACGTTCTTCAGCGACTGCAGGTACTTCTCCGGGTGCTCGATATGTTCAATGGTTTCGCAGGACACCACCAGATCGAAATGCCCGGCCGGAAACTCGCGCTCTATGCTTTGCGCATCCGCCGTGAGGAACTCGACGCCAGGCGCGGCAAAGGACTTTCTCGCCCGGCTGACCGCATCTTCGGAAACATCCACCCCGACCACCTGCTCGGCCCCCGCGCGCTTGAGCAGGTGGCTGCCATAGCCTTCGCCGCAGGCGATATCCAGCACCTTCTTGCCCTTGGCAAATGGCGTTGCAATGGCATAGCGGGCAAAGTGAATCGATGCCTCGATGTTTGGCCGCTCCGGCGCCAACGACATATCTAATCTTTCCACTTTATTTTCCTTCTTCGGTGCGGTGAGTGTCGTTGCGCTGAACAGACCATTGGCGTTCGACATTGAACATGCCTACCGCCTTGAAATCATCCTCGACCCGGAACGGGCATACCTCGTTGGCCTCGGCGTAGGTGATGAAGCCGCCGTCATCATTGATGGCCACCCGCCATTTGTACTTGCCGCTCAACAGCGGAAAGTTGGGGAAATCAATCGACACCTTCCCAGCCTGGGAAGACTGGTAGACGGGAAGCTTGTCCATCAAGGTCGTCGTGCCGCAGAGATAGAGATCGTCGTGCCGGTACAGGTTGAAAACAAAGCTGATCTTCTCTGGCGGCTTGTCGACCAAAGCCACGAAATCAAAGGCAAGCCGCACATTGGCGCCGGTGCGGATCAGATCCGTGGCATTGCCCGATGCATCGGTCAATTCGACCTTTTCAATCTTGAACAGGCGCTCCACCGCTGAATGGTCATCATCCGGCGCGACAGCCCCATTGCCGGCCTCCTCCTGCGTCGCCTGCTCAGGCGCGGCTTCGGACAATGCCGGTGATCCCGTGGCCGCCGGGGGCTGGGGGGAGCCGGTGGCGCTGCTGGCCATCTGCTCTTCCATCTCGATCATGTACTGATCGATGACCCGCCCGGCCGAACCAAAAAGGATCTGCCGGCCCTGCTTGAGATAGACGGCTCTTTCGCACACCGACTTGACCTGGTACTGGTCATGCGACACGAAAAGAATGGAGCAGCCGCGGTCGCGCACTTCATAGAACTTGGCCAGGCAACGGCGCTGAAAGGCCGCGTCACCCACCGCCAGGATCTCGTCAACAATCAGAATTTCGGGATCGACGTGAATCACCACGGCAAATGCCAATCGGGCAAACATGCCGCTGGAGTAATGCTTGACCGGGCTGTCGATGAATTGGCCGATATCGGCAAAGGCAGCGATCTTGTCGAAGCGCGCATCCACCTCGTCTTTCGACAGACCGAGAATTGCACCGCTCAGATAGACGTTTTCGCGCCCGGTGAACTCGGGGTTGAAGCCCGAGCCCAGTTCCAGCAAGGCAGACAGGCGCCCGCGCCGCTCCACATAGCCATGGGTGGGCATGAGCGTGCCGCAGATGATCTGCAGCAGCGTGGACTTCCCCGAGCCATTGCGCCCGACAATGCCGACGGTCTCGCCCTTCTTGACCTCGAAGTTGATGTCGTTCAATGCCCAGAATTCTTCATGCAGCTTTCTGGAATGCTTCCACAGCATTTGCTTGAGCCGGTCCTGGGGCTTGTCGTATATGTTGTATACCTTGGACACGCCGACGATGGAAATCGCCAAGTCATCAGAGAACATCCGCAAACCCACCTTTAGTTTTCTGAAACCATGCGTACCCCAGCCAGGCAATCACCGTGGCAATTGCCGCATAGATTGCGATCCCGGAAAAATTCGGCAACTTCCCCCAGATGAGCACATCGCGCGATTGCTCGATGATGAAGGTCAGCGGATTCGCCATGATCCACGGACGCACCGACTCGGGCAACGAGGTCACCGGATAGAACACCGGAGACAGGAACATCAGCACGGCGGTCAGCAGTCCCATGGTCTGCGATACATCGCGCAAGTAGACGCCAAGAGAAGCCAGGAACCACGCCACGCCAAACGAAAGAATGATCAGCGGAAGCACCACCAGGGGCACGAAAATCGCCGTCCACTGCAGGAATCCGTTGAACACCAGGAAGGCCAGCAACAGCACGATCAGGCTGACCGCCGCATGGAACAACGCAACGCAGATGCTCACCGCGGGAAGCACCTCGATGGGAAAGACCACCTTCTTTACATAGTTGACATTGTCAATTATCAACCTGGGCGCGCGATTGAGAATTTCGGCAAACAGCCCATGAATGATCATGCCGACAAACAAGATGACGGCAAACTCGGTCTTGCTGTCCGAGCCTGCCGTTCCCCAGCGTGATTTGAAAACCACGGCAAAGAAAAAGGTGTAGACGGTCAGCATCAGCACCGGGTTGAAGAAGCTCCAGGCCAGGCCCAGCGCCGACCCCCTGTAGCGTCCCAGAATCTCTCTTTTGGCCAGCGAATAAATGAGGCCCCGGTTCACCAGCATCGACCGCATGGCGGACAGCGGCGATATGGGTTGCCTTGCGTGCGGATTCATGCGTATCCCTGCGGATTGTTCATCTGCCAGAGCCAATGATCACGGCACATCTCGTCCAGGCCGCGCGCAGCTGTCCAGCCCAGCAACTCCTGCGCCTGCGCCGTGCTTGCATAGCAGGCAGCGACATCGCCCTGGCGGCGCGGCGCGATCTTGTAGTCAATCGAGCGGCCGCTTGCTGTCTCGAAGGCCTTGAGCACATCCAGCACGCTGTAGCCCACGCCGGTGCCCAGATTGACGCACAGGCACTGTGGTTGATCCAGGCTCTCGAGCGCCTTGAGATGGCCCAAGGCCAGGTCGACCACATGGATGTAGTCGCGCACGCCGGTGCCATCGGGCGTGTCGTAGTCCGCGCCCAGCACGCTCAGGTGCTCGCGCCGGCCGACGGCGACCTGGGCCAGATAGGGCATCAGGTTGTTCGGCAGGCCTTGCGGATCCTCGCCTATCAGGCCGCTGGAATGTGCGCCCACGGGATTGAAGTAGCGCAGGATGCCAAGGCGCCACGAAGAATCGGCACGGTAGAGGTCACGCAGGATGTCCTCGACCATCAACTTGGTGCGACCGTAGGGATTGGTCGCTGAAAGTGGATGGTCTTCGGTCAGCGGCAGTTGTCGGGGCTGGCCGTAGACGGTGGCCGAGGAACTGAAGACCAGCGTCTTCACGCCCGTGGATTGCATGGCGCGCAGCAGGCAAAGCGTGCCGACCACATTGTTTTCGAAATAATCCAGCGGTTTTTCCACGGATTCACCGACGGCCTTGAGACCGGCAAAGTGAATGACCGCATCGCAGGAATGCTGCGTGATGGCGGCTTCCAGCGCCGCCTGATCACGAATATCGCCCTTCACTATGGGAAAAGACTTCTTTGCGATCTCGGCGACCCGGTCCAGAGCCTTGGGATGGCTGTTGGAAAAATTATCGAAAACAACGATACCATGGCCCGCATTGAGCAATTCAACGCAAGTATGTGAACCGATATAGCCGGCACCACCAGTGATCAAAATATTCATGCGGCTTTCTACTCAAAAACGACCGGCTCTGCAGCGAAAATTGATACAAAATTCCCGGCACGATCAAACAGTTCGGATTTTTCAAACTGCCTGATCCCGGGAAGACGCGCGGAGTCCGTACTTTGAGGGCAAGATTCGTAGGGGCTGCGCTGCTCGCGACCTCATGCCATCGATCGGCATGCGGAAAAACGCGCAAAAGCGCAGGATTTTAACATTTGCCCCACCGCGTTCTCAACGCCGCAGCCACCCACCTGAAAAATTGAAGCGTGGCCAGGGCACACCTGATGACGGGCCGGCATTTCCATGCTGCCCTGTCCTTTCAAATGTTGCTGCGGCGGGGCGCCAGACCCGGTCCGGAGCAGGCTCGGCCCGACAGGCGGGCGCATGGTGCGCCGCCGCAACGCCTGCCAAGGCATGCTTGCCAAGGCGGCGCCGCAAGACAGCCGTTTCGCAGCCGTTCAGGCGGTCACAACCGCATCGCGCACCACGTTGGTGCTCAGCGTGCTGCTGCTGGCGGCCAATGCCGGAGTCTTGACCGCCGAGCCCGCCTCGATCTGGCCGGTGAGTTCACCGCCCTCTTCGATCACCACCTTGCCGTAGCGGATCTTGCCGCTGACCTTGCCCGTGCCATAGATGACGAGTTTCTGGCGCACGATCAGCGTACCGTCAAACACGCCGCGGATTTCCGCGACATCGATCTCGGCCGTGCCGTGGAAAGCACCCTGCTCGGCAATCTCGATCACGCGCGAATCCATCGTGGCTTCCACCGTGCCTTCGACAACCAGCGTATCGCAATCGGTGATCTCCACGCCCTTGAGCTTGATGTTGGGGCCGACGATCAGCCGGCTGCCGCCCTGACTCTGGGCCACTGCAGCCGCGGTGGCAGTTCCGGACACCGCGCTTGCGCTGCTCTGGCCTGCGGGCTGGCTGGTGCCAAAGCTGCTGGACGTTGCCACACCGGTGGCGGGGCTGCGGGGGGTGAAGCTGTCGTTCTCACGCTTGCCAAAAAACGGGTTCTGCACGGCCATGGTCTCTCCTTGGAAAGCGTACATGCTAGAGCGCCATCCTGGCAACAAACGCCTTCATCTCGCAATAAAAGTAACCAATCCCCTCGATTGATGCATCTGCTTGCAAGCGTTTCTTGATTACACAGCTATGACTGCCTGGCCGACCGGCCATTCAAGCCTGTCAGCAGCTGTCGGGGGCATTTTTTCAAGCTACTGTCCCGGCCGTCTGCGGGAGGCATGCGCGCTGGAGACTGGCTGCACAGTACGCCGGTTGCACAGGCGTCCGGCAACGCTGGTCTGCCGCGGCTGCAGCGACGCACATGAAGGTTGCTCGCAGCCATGCGCTGACCCGCGATGCCAGCTAGGGATCAGCACGCGGTACGCCAACCCCGCGCGGCGCCGGAATCGGGGCATATATCCACCTTTGCCGCAAAATCAGCCTTTTGCATTGGCCTGAGATAATCGCATCCTCACAAGAATAGAGTTCCTATGATTTTTGTTACTGTTGGCGCAGCTTTTGTTGGCGCTCACGCGCTGCGAATGGGCAGCGCATGGGCCGCAGCGACCCGCGGGCGGAGCGGCGCTTGAGCGATGCCACGGGCCCGACGCTGCAACTCGGTCAGGGCCGGCGAAAACTGTCATGGACTGCTGCTCGGCCCGGACAACACGCGTCCGGCCATGCAACGCGATCGCTACAGCATGCAAGGACGCACGGCTGGCCTTTTGCTGGCCCAGGCCGACGCTCGACCGACTCCTATCGCAAAGCACAGCAGGCGCCCTTGCTGTGCGACTGCAGACTTATTGGTAGCTTGAAAAAATGCATCTGAGACATTTGTTCGTTAAGTATGTGACGGTTGGTGTTGCAAATACTTTGGTTCATGCCATCATCTTCTTTATCGGAACATTATTTCTGAGTCAGTCACTGGCAAATTTGATTGCATTTTTTGTTTCAGCATCGTTCTCTTTCTTTGTCAACGCAAAATTTACTTTCAAAGCCGCACCCAGCAAGTCAAAATATTTATTTTTCTTGTTTTTCATGGGTGGGCTCAGTTATTTTATAGGGTATTTTTGTGATTATTTAAGCATTGCCCCGATTTTCACTTTCATACTGCATTGCTTATTGAGCCTGATCATAGGATTCCTATTCACAAATTTTCTATTCAAACATCGGGGCATGCAATGATCATTTCTCTCGTGGTTCCCGTCTTCAATGAAGAAGATGCTGTTCCAATATTTCATCAGGCCATCAAGACCAACCAGGAACTTGCGGAATATGATATGGAAATCATATTCGTGAATGATGGAAGCACAGACGCTACCGCCCAGGTTGTGAAAAAAATCCTGCTAGATGAATCCAACATCAAGCTGATCAATTTCTCCAGAAATTTCGGCAAAGAGCCCGCGCTTTTTGCCGGGCTTCAGCATGCGCAAGGGGATGTAGTCATTCCTATCGATGTGGATCTGCAAGACCCTATTGAAGTCATTCCTCGGCTGATCGAAAAATACCTGGACGGTGCTGAAGTGGTTTTGGCAAAACGAGTCGACAGGATTTCGGACAGCTGGATGAAGCGCAGGACAGCAGAAGCTTTCTACTGGGTACACAATAAAATATCCAAACCAAAGATCGAGAGCAACGTAGGTGACTTCCGTTTGATGAGCCGTAAGGTGGTGGATGAAATCATCAAACTTGAAGAGACTCAGCTTTTCATGAAGGGCATATTAAGCTGGGTCGGCTTCAAGACGGAAATTGTCGAATACACCAGGGAAAAGAGGGTGATAGGCGACACCAAATTCAATGCATGGAAGCTCTGGAATCTGGCTGTGGAAGGCATCACCTCCTTTTCCACTGTGCCGCTCAAGATATGGACATATATTGGATTGCTGATTTCCCTATGTTCCTTTCTCTATGCCATAGCCATCATCATCGACAAGCTGCTTTTTGGAAACAGCGTTTCCGGCTACTCATCCATCATGGTCTCATTGCTTTTTCTTGGCGGCGTTCAATTGATTGGAATCGGGGTACTGGGAGAATATGTCGGAAGAATATACATGGAGTCAAAGAAAAGACCGCGATATATTGTTTCCGAAATCTGTCAATCCAAGCAATGAAGAACTGCGCATAGCCCATGAAAGCCGCTTTCTGCACCATATTTCTATCGAACAAAAAATTATTTTTTGTCGGATTCATTGCCTTTCTCTCGTTCATGGTCGCAGAGACCATGAACTATTACTACATAGACACGGGCGACTATCCCAGAGTGGTCTCAGGGATATTGAACTATCATCTCCCGACTCAAAGAAGCAACTTTTCCCTGCTGGAGATAAAAGACCATTTTTCGAAATTTGAATATTTCAGCTCCTATACGGTGATGTTGTATGGGCTGACATGGCTGAGCAGATTCTTTACAGAAATATTCAATATAAAGATTCTTGCGACAGCCCTGAAAATTTCTTACATCATTGTTCTTTTCAAGATCTATTCTTTTTACTTCAAGGAAAAGAATTTATTGAATCTGACAATTTTCATTCTGGCAGCGATTCCACTGCTGTCATCGGCGAACCTGGGAATCTTCTCTTCCTTTTATCAGGAACAGGTGGTACTGATATTTCTGCCTTTGTTCCTGATTGGCTTCTTGAGCGGATCGATGAAAGGATTTTTCATCTCCTTGTTATCCATCCTGATCATAGCCACTGCAAAAAGCCAATTCTTCTACCTGCCAACACTTGCCTTGTTTTTCTATTTTCTATTCTCCAGAGATAGAATCCTGAAGAAGTCGATACTGTTGATTATTGTTCAGATCATTGCTGCATATACTGCATTCTCTTCTTCCGAGGCAGTCAACCTGAACAAATATCATTCAGAATATTTTGGCTTGTATCAATACCAAAAAATGAATGACAAGAAAATAGACGAAGCGGCAGATCCCGACTGCATCGGGGTTGATGCATGGGGACACAAGTTTGATGTAGATCGCGGCGCAGTGGGAACCGATATCGGGCAGGAATGCATTGCAAAACACCCTGACTCTTCACACAAGAAAATAGTATTTTATTTTCTGAAAAACCCTCTGGATCTTTTCTCGCTGCTGACCGATCAGGCAATCAACCGGCAGGTCCGCGAGAACTACTTCCACGTCTACTACAATGAAAAGATTGTCATCGACAAAAGCGACATATTCCAGAAAATCAAAAGTGCCAAGGACATTGTTTTCCTGGACAAGAAATTGATTTTGATATTTTTAATTTTTATATTTTCAATATTCTTCAGGAAAAAAGATTACGCCAAGCTCATGCTCTTCCTATCTTCGTTTGCCCTGTCGCAGTTATACATTTCATTTCTGGGCGAAGGATACAGAGATCTGGCAAAGCACCTGTTTGCATTGAATGTCTCTTTTGACCTCATATTGTTCTTGTTGTTCATCGCCCTGGCTGGCTGGATCAAGAGCAAGCTGTCTGGCCATCCTGGCGTGGCAACTCGGCCGCAACTCTGTCGCTGACAGGCTGCAAGTCGTGTCCTAAGGACAATCCAGCCAGGGCATGGCTTTGCGCCACACCGCCCGGTGCCCGGCAAGTCAGGCGCCGAGACGGGCGCGGCGCGCGGTGGGAAAGCCGACGCGCCACGGTGCTCGCGCGGCGCGCAAGCACCCTGAAGGCATCGCCGTCAGACGCGCGAAAAGTCGGGGTGGCGCTTTTCCATGAAAGCCGAAACCGCTTCGCGCGCTGCAGGCTCGTGCAGCATGCGGCCGAAGCTCTCGCCTTCCTGTGCCATGCGCGTGCGCACCGTGGCGGCCTGGCCCGACTTCATCAGCCGTTTCGACTCCATCAGCGCCGAAAGCGGCTTGGCCGCCAGCTTGCGGGCCTGGCGCTGGGCCAGCGCATTGCATTCGCTGGGCGGCACCACGCGGTTGACCAGGCCGACTTCCAGCGCGGCTTCGGCCAGGAAGGGCTCGCCCAGCAGCAGGGCTTCGGCCGCACGGTGGTAGCCCATGAGCTGGGGCAGCAGCAGGCTGGAGCTGAACTCGGGGCACAGGCCCAGGTTCACGAAAGGCAGCGAGAACGCCGCGTTGTCGCCCGCGTAGACCAGGTCGCAATGCAGCAGCAGCGTCGTGCCAATGCCCACGGCCGGGCCGCAGACCGCGGCAATCACGGGCTTGGGGAAGTCGGCAAGCTGGTACATGAAGCGCATCACCGGCGTTTCACCGCCAAGGCTGTTGGCGGAGGCGTTCATGAAGTCGCCCAGATCGTTGCCGGCGCTGAAGATCGCCAGGTCGCCCTGGAACACCACCACGCGCACCGCGGCGTCGTCACGCGCGGCGGTCAGCGCATCGGCCATTGCGCCATACATCGCCTGGGTGATCGAGTTCTTCTTCGCGACCCTGTTGAACGTGAGCGTGCAGACACCGTCTTCGGTGTGCACAAGAATATCGGAGGTGGGGGTAAGCGTCATGGCGTGGATCATTCCTTGAAATAGACAATCTGATGGCTGGTTGCAAGCAGGTAGCCGGCCTCATTCCACAGCTGGGCTGTCTGGTCGAAAAAGCCGTTGCGAAATTCCTGGCCCCGCGCCTGGCCCAGTACATAGCCCATGCCCGTGGTCTGCAGCTGTGCCTGACTGGCGTGAAAGTAGACCGTGATCGAGACCGTGCCCGCGGGAACCTGGCGCGCGCGCCGCAACCAGACGCGCGGGAAGAATACATCGGCCAGCGCGGCCAGCGCGCAAAAATCCAGCGGCCGCGGCGGATCGTCGCGCATCCACAGCTGCGACAGGCTGGGCGCCTCCGCGCCGTCCCAGTCCCGCGGCAGCGCGCCCTGCACTGGCCGCATCTCGTAACGCGACAGCCACTCGACGCCAAAGCCCGGCGCAATGCGCTGCAGGTCGCCGGGTGCGGCCACCTCGGGCATGGGTTCGTCGGAAATGCTCCAGGTTTCGCGGCGCACCGCCGTCACCACGGTGGCCGTGGTGGTGACCACGAGCTCGCCTTCGGCATCGGTCTGCAGCACCGACAGCGTCCAGTGCTGGGTGGAACGGTTGGTGCGCACCGGCGTGACCTGCAGCGTGAACGCGCCGGCCGTCAGCGCGCCCGCGTAGTTCACCGTCAGCGACAGCGGCTCGCCCAGCCGCTGCGGGTGGTCCATCACCGCCTTGACCAGCGTGGCGGCGGTAATGCCGCCAAACGGCCCCACCATGTTCCAGTAATCAGGGCTGGTCTGCCCTTCGAGTTGCCCCGGGGACACGGGCTGCAGTTGCACTGCCAAATCAAGAGGATGGGTCATGGTCATGGGGCAAGTGTCTATGAACGGAATCGTGGATGCGGTCGTTTTGGTGACTTGCCATCCGCTTGGCGCCGTGGGCCCTTCGACAGGCTCAGGGCGAACGGACGGATCACACTCGCTCGAAGATACCCGCCGCACCCTGGCCCATGCCCACGCACATCGTCACCATGCCGTATTTGAGATTGTTGCGGCGCAGCGCGTGCACCACCGTGGCCGCGCGGAGGGCGCCCGTGGCGCCCAGCGGGTGGCCCAGCGCGATCGCGCCGCCCATGGGGTTGACCTTGGAGGCATCCAGGCCCAGCGTGTTGATCACCGCCAGCGACTGCGCGGCAAAGGCTTCGTTGAGTTCGAACCAGTCGATGTCCTGCTGGTTCAGGCCGGCATAGCGCAGCGCCGCGGGAATCGCCTCGATCGGCCCTATGCCCATGATGGCCGGCGGCACGCCCTTGCTGGCAAAGCTCACGAAGCGCGCCAGCGGCGTCAGGCCGTAGCGCTTGATGGCCGACTCGCTGGCCAGGATCAGCGCGCCCGCCCCGTCGCTGGTCTGCGAGCTGTTGCCGGCCGTCACCGAGCCGCGCGCCGCGAACACCGTGCGCAGCTTGGCCAGGCCTTCGAGGCTGGTGTCGGGGCGCGCGCCTTCATCAAGCGACACCATGCGCTTGTTGAGCGCGATTTCTCCGGTCGCGAGGTTGAGCGCCCGGTCGGTGACCTCAATCGGCGTGATCTCGTCGGCAAACGCTCCCGCAGCCTGAGCCGCCAGCGCCTTCTGGTGCGATGCCAGCGCGAACGCGTCCTGCGCTTCGCGGCTGACTTTCCACTGCTGCGCGACCTTCTCCGCGGTCAGCCCCATGCCGTAGGCAATGCCCACGTCGCCGTCGCGCTCGAAGATGCTGGGCGACAGGCTGGGCGCATTGCCCATCATCGGCACCATGCTCATGCTTTCCACGCCCGCGGCAATCATCACATCGGCCTCGCCCACGCGTATGCGGTCGGCGGCCATCTGCACGGCAGACAAACCCGAGGCGCAGAAGCGATTGACGGTGATGCCGCCGACGCTGGTCGGCAGGCCGGCAAGCACGGCCGCGATGCGCGCCACGTTCAGCCCCTGCTGGGCTTCGGGAATCGCGCAGCCGCAGACGATGTCCTCGATGCTCGCCGGGTCCAGCCCCGGCACCTGGGCCAGCGCGCTCTGGAGCGTGCGGGCCAGCAGGTCGTCGGGCCGGTAGTTGCGGAAAAAGCCCTTGTGCGATCGGCCAATGGGCGTGCGCGTCGCGGCAACGATATAGGCGTCCTGGATCTGCTTCATGTTCTTTTCCTTTGCCGCGTCAATTGCGCAGGGGT
Organism: Comamonas sp.; assembly: GCA_037968595.1. GTDB lineage: Bacteria > Pseudomonadota > Gammaproteobacteria > Burkholderiales > Burkholderiaceae_C > Comamonas. The sequence continues at coordinate 413 of JBBKVU010000229.1, read as the reverse complement.
TTGCCGGTGGACAGCATGCCCAGGATGCGCTCCTGGCTCTTGGGGTGGGCGATCAGCCCGCAGAACGCCTTGCGCTCGAGCTGCATCAGGTATTCCTCGCTGACCAGCGTGCCCGCGTCGACGTCACCGCCGCAGACCACTTCGGCAATCAGCGTGGCGATGTACTGGTCGTGGTCGCTGATGAAGCCGCCGTCGCGCATGTTGACCAGCGAGCCGCGTATGGTCGCAATGCCGCTGCGCCCGGCAACCGGGAACAGCCGCTTGTGCGGCGCGCGCCATCCGCCCGCTGCCAGGGCCCGGGCTTCATTGAGCGCGACAAACAGCACCTCGTCCTTGTGCGCGACGCACAAGCGGCTGTTCCCGGTTGCCGGGCGCAGCGGCATTGCGACCATACGCGGCTCGCTGGTCAACAT
>JBBKVU010000228.1:0-3783 GCA_037968595.1 Comamonas sp. | reverse complement strand
AAGCAAGGCCAGCCCAACCAGCGCAATCGCGCCCCATTTCACCACCCCTGCCGCCCTCCCTGTGCCCATCGAGCTCTCCTGTTGTGAATTGCTCTTGTAACTGCTGTACGCGCTGGCCGCAGCGCGGGCTTACCCCAGCCTGCGACAATCGAAGGCTTTCCGCGCGCCCGCGCGGCCACCTGTTCCTACTTCGCACGCTGTATGTGGCCCTTCGACCTCTTCAAAAAACTCAGCCGCGACCCCGAAGTCGGCGAGACACGCGGCGACTACATCGGCTGCTATCTGCTGGGCACCGAAACGCCGGGCCTGCATGACGCAAGCTACCACTCGCTGGCGCCCACGCGCGCGGCGCTGCTCGACGACGCGCGCAGCTTTCTGCAAGGTTTTCTGCAGCAGCACCCCGAGCTGCCCGCGCCCGAGCGCACGACGCTGCAGTCGCTGCTCGACAATCTTGAAGCGCGCATCGATGCGCATCTTGCCGGCGACACGCGCCAGCCGCTGGCCGTGCAGGGCGGCACCCACCTGTTCCTGCGCAAGGGCATGCGCGCGCGCAAGAAGGAACAGGGCCGCTACCTCGAATAGCGTGGGCCCAGGCCAGGCAGCCAGGCGCGCCTTGCCTGCGGCCTTCACGGTGGCCGGCGCCAGCGCAAGACTGGCTGCAGCGGCTGGCAGGGACGCCAGACGCGCATGGGCGAACTCCTACGCTTGAATTAGAAAATTGCTATCGACTATATTTTATCGATAGCTAAGAATATCAATTCTTGCAAGGCATACCCCGCCTGCGCCCTCACTGCCCCGTCCTGGTCTGTGCCCAGCGTCGCGCCAGGCGACGGGCGATGGGATATGCGGCTTGCCTCCCGCCCCAGCAACCCATGTGTGCGTTCCATCATGAATGAAGAAATTGCCAATTTGTATGCGCAGCTGCGCCAGTGCGCGCAAGCATCCGATGTTCAAGCCATCAAGAACATCTATCTAGCGGAATTCGACCGGCTGAGCAAACCAGATGCACTCAGCGCCGACTTTCTGCACGCAATCATGGAAGCGGAAAGCTACGACATTCTTCAAGGAATCATGGAAGCCTTCGATGAACACTTTCAGCGCCCCGACCTCAGCCCATTCCACAAAGAGAATGAGGCGCTGATACGCCAGAGCTTCTTCGGTCAAAACAACGCGGAGAATGAAAACCTGTTGCTGCTTGCGGCACGCAACAGCCAGGGGACGCTGGTGAATGGCCTGTTGAAGAACCATGCGGACGTCAACCAGACAAGCATCCATCTTTCATCGCCCCTGCTGGAGGCCACCGAAGAAGAGAACCCGGCAATCATCCAGTTGCTGATCGATCACGGCGCGGACATCCACCAGAAGAATGCCCATGGCCTGACGCCGTTCGACCTGGCATGTCGCAAGGAAAAATCCTCGATGATGCTGGTTCTGGCCGATGGCAAGAAAGCCTATGCTTCCACAGCGGCCCCCGAGCCGCAGCCGGATCACTCGCCGGCGTTCGTCGAGCTGGTGGAAAAAGAAGAGTACGCAGCCATACAAGGCTATCTTGATGTCCTGGCGGCGCAGTCCCCGGATCACAAGGTGCAGGTCAGTGCCGAGATGCTGCAGAGCACACAGGACAAGACCAAGCTGTTCAAACTGCTGATCCAATACAAAAACGGCTTTGTTTGCGTCGACACGCCGCCTGGAAATCACGCCCTTGGCGCCGGGCAAGATCAGGGCGGCCACGATCACCCCAGCGTCTGCGACCCGGGCGCTCAGCACTTCGGCAAGCCCGGCGAGGCAGTCCAGCTCGTGGCCATGCCTTGCGAAGACGGCATGAGCGTTTTGCCGAATTGCTTGTAAGCCGCGTTAAGGCCGCAATGAAAAAAAAGGCCGCTACCTGGCGTAGCGGCCCTGTGCTCGGCAAGCGCAGCGGATTACAGGCCGTCGCGGTCAGAATCTCCCGGCACGGCGCGTTCCACGCGGTCGCTCAGGCGTTGCCAGGCATCGCGCGCGGCGGGACGCGCACGCTCCCAGTCCAGCGAGGACTTGCCGCGGGTGCTGCCCCAGTCACGGCTCAGATCGGCGTCGACGTCGTCAAACGAACGGCCCTGGTACTTGGCATAGGAATCCACGCCATAGCGGTAGGCCGGGCCGAACTCGTCATAGCTGGCACCGCTTGCATAGGGCCGGCTTGAATAGTTGTCGCGCCAGTAGGTGTCTTCGGCCACCGGGTCGGCGTTGGCCACACCCTTGCCGGCCAAGGCTCCGACAGCGGCGCCGGCGAGTGCGCCGACGGCCGCGCCCACAGGGCCTGTCATTCCACCAATCGCAGCGCCTGCGGCTGCACCACCAGCGACACCACCGGCCACGCCGCCAAGCACGGCGCCCGCGCCGGTTGCTGTCTTTTCCTTGTCGTCCATCCTGGTCTCCTGAAAGTGGTAGGGAGGCTTGACGATAGGGTCTTCACCGAGGCCTAGATGACGGACAAAAACTACGTGGTGCGTGGGACAGCCGGATGCCAGACTGCCAGCCGCTTTCAGTGCGTATGGCCCCAGTAGATCAAGGCGTCGCGGCCCTCGACCGACAGCGAAACCTTGGCGCCCACGGGCAGCAGCACCTTGGTTTCGACATGGCCGAAAGGCAGGTTGGTCAGCACCGGCGCGTTGATCTGCGTGCGCAGCCAGTCAACCACGCTTTGCAGCTTGTAGCCCTTGTCGTGCGGCGCCAGCTTGTAGTTGGTGAACTGGCCCAACACCACCGCGCGCTGCTTGGCCAGCACGCCCGAGTAGAGCAGCTGGCTGAGCATGCGTTCGACGCGGTAGGGATGCTCGCTGACGTCTTCCAGGAACAGGATGCCGCCAGGGACATCGGGCAGAAACGGCGTGCCGACCAGCGAGGCAATCATTGCCAGGTTGCCGCCCCACAGCGTCGCATCCTGCAGATAGATATCGGGCACGGCCGGCGTGCCATCGGCGCGCGCCGCTTCCTTGTTCATGCGCCAGCCACTGCCTTCGCCGCGGCCCGCAAGCAGGTCGTCAAAGCAGTCAAGCATGATGTCGTCGGGCTCTTCGGCCGCGCCGAAATCGGCGCCCAGCGACGGACCGGCCCAGCTGACGGCGCCGACGCGCGCCAGCAGCGCGCTCTGGAACGCCGTGAAATCGCTCAGACCGACAAACTTCGTGCCGCTCTCGACGGCCTTGGCCACGGCCGCGTAATCGATCTGCGGCAGCAGCCGGCCCAGGCCGTAGCCGCCGCGCGAGACCAGCGCCACGTCGGCGCCGCTGGCAGCGGCGCGGTGGATGGCGGCCAGCCGCGTGGCGTCATCGCCCGCAAAGCGCGTCGAGCGCGTCAGCGCGTCGGCATCGACTTCCACGTCATGGCCCATGGCGCGCAGCCGCGCAATGCCGCGCTTGAACGCCGCCTTGTCGTTGACCGCGCTGGACGGCGAGTAGACGTAGATGCGGCGCGGGCCCTGGACGTGACCGCAGCAGGCGCCATCGGCGTCATGCTCGTGGTGGTCATGGGAAGGGGAATGATGGTGTTCTTTGGATTTCGAAGACAAGGCATTCAGGCTGCACATGCAGCCTGCTCCGGTAAGACAGGGACCAGCGCGCTGGCCGCCTGGAGCGTTAAGGCGCCGAGCGGACCCCGCAAGAATGGGGCCGCTCTAAGATGGGCTGAAGTATTCCACAGCCTGCAAGGCCATGTAGCTTCCGGGCCCGGGAAGCCCAGGACTGGCGTCGGGCACAGGGCGCAACGGCGCGCTGCCGCGCATGCCCTGGACCAGCGCCTGCA
>JBBKVU010000227.1:0-2840 GCA_037968595.1 Comamonas sp. | reverse complement strand
CGACCAGCACCGGCTTGCCCAGCCGCTTGCTCATGCCATCGGCCAGCGTGCGCGCGACGACATCGGTGCTGCCGCCGGCGTTGTAGGGCACGATGATGCGTATCGGCTTGGACGGCCAGGCCGCCTTGCTGCTCTGGGCCTGGGCCGTGCCCAGCACGCCGGCACCGGTCCAGGCGGCCGCGCCTTGCAGCAGCCTGCGGCGGCTCAATGGGGAAACATTCATGGCGAAATCCTGAGAGTGCGAAGTCATGCGTAAAGCCTAAAAACCCGGAATTGATTGAATCGGACGCGGCGTCTTCACGCCGCGGCTTCGCGTTCCTGCAGCACGCGCCACATCACCTTGCCGCTGCCGCTCTTGGGCAGCGCATCGACAAACACCAGCTGGCGCGGCGCCTTGTAGCTGGCCATGTGTTCGCGGCACCAGTCGAGGATTTCCTGTTCGCTGGTTTGGTCCTTGTGCGAGGCGCGCAGCACGACCACGGCCTTGACGGTCTCGCCGCGGTAGCTGTCGCGCGCCGAGATCACGCAGGCTTCCTGCACGGCCGGGTGCTTGAACATCAGCGCCTCGACCTCGGCCGGCCAGACCTTGAAACCGCTGGCATTGATCATGCGCTTGAGGCGGTCGGTGATGAAGAAGTAGCCCTCCTCGTCAATGCGGCCCAGATCGCCAGAGCGGAAAAAGCGCTTGCCCTCGATCTCGATGAAGGCCGCGGCCGTGGCTTCGGGGCATTTCCAGTAGCCGGCAAACACTTCGGGGCCGTGGATCACGATTTCGCCCTGCTCGCCCTGCGGCACTTCCTGCAGCGTATCGGGGTCGATCACGCGCGCGTCGGTGCTCATGAAAGGAATGCCCAGGCACTGCTGCTTGGGACGGTCGGGCGGATTGCTGTGCGAAGGCGCGGCGGTTTCGGTCAGGCCATAGCCTTCTATGTAGCGCAGGCCGAACTGGTCGAGCAGGCGCTGGGCCACGGCCTGGGGCATGGCCGCGCCGCCGCCGCCGATGTGGCGCAGGCTGGTGAGGTCGTACTGGTCGAAGTTGGGGCTGCCCATCAGGTCGATGACCATGGTCGGGATATTCGTCCAGCTCGTGACCTGGTAGCGCGAGATCAGCCGGCCGGCAAGCTCGCGTTCCCAGCGCGGCATGATGACCAGCGTCGCGCCCAGGCAGATGCAGGTGTGCAGCATGGACACCAGGCCGGTGATGTGGAACATCGGCACCACGCCCAGCACCACCTGCTCGCTGGTCGCATTGCTCCAGAAGCCCGAAGCCACGGCGTTGTGCATGATGGAGCGGTGGGTGTGCATGCAGCCCTTGGGCAGGCCCGTGGTGCCGCTGGTGTACGGCAGAACGCACAGGTCGTCGGCGCCGGCGGTGTGGGCCGAAGGCGTGTCGGCGCAGTCCAGCGCCGCGCTCCAGGCATGGACCTGGCCGCCGGCCAGTTCTGGCAAGGGATGGCGCGTGCCCAGCCACTCGCGCCATTGTTCGGGCGGCGCGTCCGGGCCTTGCACGTCGGGATCGAAGGCATCGCTGAACTGCGTCACCACCAGATGCTGCAGGCCGCTGCCCGCGGGCAAGGCATTGCTGGCCTTGGCCAGCTCGCCGGCCAGATCGCCGCAGGTCAACGCCACCTTGGCATCGGGATCGATGATGTAGTGCTGAAGTTCCTCGGCGCGGTTCATGGGGTTGACCGGCACCACCACGGCGTTGGCGCGCATGATCGCGTAATGCGCCATCACCAGCTGCGGCGAGTTCTGCATCAGCACGATCACGCGGTCACCGGCGCCCACGCCCAGGCGCTGCAGATAGGCCGCGATGCGCTCCACGCCCGCGGCCAGTTCGCCATAGCTCAGGTGGCGGCCAAAGAACACCAGCGCCGACTTGTCGGGATAGCGCCGCGCGCTGACGGCCAGGTTGTCCCAGACCGACGTGGCCGGGACGGTGATCGAATGGGGCAGCCGGTTGGGCCAGAAAGCGTGATGAGGGCGCATGGATGTTGCTCGCTATGAAATCAACAAGCAGACTAGGCCAGCGTGGCCGCGCTGGCACTAGGCACAAGACCTAGGTTCGGGTCACCTGCGCGACGCTGACACGGCTGGAAGGCAGCCGAAAACTCAAGGGCGCGAAGCCATGCCCTCAGGCGCCGCGCTGGCCGTCGCCAAATCGCCGCGCACATGGGCGGCAATGCGCGCGAATTCCGCCGCGGGCGCGCCGGCAACACAGGCGCGCACATGGTCCTCCCACATCTGACCCTGCTGCTCGACCTGGGCCTGAAGAAAGGTGTCGTGCATGGCCAGGGCGTCGCCGCAGCGCGCATAGGCGTAGGGGCAGCGGCCGCCGCACAGATGGCGCAGCTGAAGCCACAGCGCCTGGCGTGTCACGGCCTGGCCCCGCTCGCGCTGCCAGGCGTGCAGCAACTCATGCGCGAAGATGCCCGCGATCTTCGGCTGCGCCAGGCGCAGCGGCTGCTGCGGATCGCCGGCCGCAAAGCAGCTGCGCGGCATTGAAATGCGCCCGCCATTGAAGGACAGCGCGCGCCGCGTGTCGCCCACGCGGCGCAGGTAGATGCGCAGCCCGGGCAGCTGGGCATCAAGCGCGGCGCCGAAGTGCGCGCGCACGAAATCGCGTTCGGGCGGCAGCAGCGGGCGGCACCAGAACGCCATGGCCTTCAGCGCTGCATTTGCGCCCAGAGCTTGTCCAGGCGCTTGACGCTCACCGGGTAAGGCGTGCGCAGTTCCTGGGCGAAGAAGCCCACGCGCAACTCTTCGAGCATCCAGCGGTATTCCTGCATGCGCGCATCGACCTGGCCCTTGCGGTCGGCAACCAGGCGCCAGTAGCGCTG
>JBBKVU010000226.1:0-11678 GCA_037968595.1 Comamonas sp. | reverse complement strand
GGTCGGCGCCCAGCGGGCGCAGGCGCGCCAGGAAGTCCGGGTGCACATAGACAAAACCCGTGCCGCGCGGGCCGCGCAGCCATTTGCGCCCCGGCGCCGTCAGCGCCGCGCATTGCAGGTTGCGCACATCGACCGGCCACTGGCCCACCGCCTGGGCGGCATCGATCAGCAAGGGCACGCCAGCGCGCGCACACAGGCTGCCCACGGCCTGGGCGGGCTGGACCAGCGGGCCGTTGGCGGGCATCCAGGTGAGCACCACCAGGCTGGCAGGCGTGCGCAGCAGGGCTTGCAGCGCGTCCAGGTCGACGCCGCCGTGCTCGTCGCTGGGAATTTGCTCCACCTGCACGCCGTGGCGCGCCGCCAGCGCCATCAGCAGGCCCAGGTTTCCGCCCCATTCGCCGCGCGGCGCCAGGATGCGCCCGCCGCCACGCCAATCCATTGCCTCCACCACGCGGCCCCAGCCGTCGCTGTTGCCCTGGGTCAGCGCGATGTCCTGCGGCGACGCATGGATGGCCGCGGCAATGCCGGCGTAGACCTGGGCCAGCTCGGCCTGGGCGGCGCGCGCGGCGCCATAGCCGCCGAGCTGCTGTTCGCACTCCGCGTGGCGGTGCATGGCGTGGAGTGCGGCGTCGGCCAGAGGACCGCAGGCGGCATGGTTGAGATAGTGCATGACGAAAGCAAGTAGACGGAGGCGGTCCAGCATAGCGAAGACCGCGGTGCCCTGCGGCCAGAGCGGACTCGGCCAGATCGAGCCGGCGGCAGAGTTCCAGCGTGCGCGCCTGCACGGCCGGCGCGCGCGACGTGCTGCCCCCTGACAAGTGCGCGGGTCCGCGGGTCCGATCGACGATGCGCCCCTTGACGCCTGCGCCGTGAGCCACAGCGAAAGCACCAGGCCGGTCGGGTCGGCGCCGCCGATCAGGACATTGCAGGGGAGTTCATGGCCGCAGCGGCCAAGGGCAGGAGCGCCAGCCGGGTGTGTCCCTCGTGCCGCACCCTATCTGTAGGCCATCAGGAGGTTTGGATTTTAATAGTTGAAAACTATCAAGAATGAAACTATGATTTATTTATCAATCAATAAAGCCTTCTCCCATGCGCCCACTTTCAATGCTCGCAGCCTGCGCTGCACTCTGCGCCCCCCTGATACTGGGCGGCGGCGCCAGCGATGACGCCACGCTCAACGGCAAGGTGCTCGAACTGGCAATTCGCGAAGCCGTCAATGCCGGCCTGCTGCCCGCACTGGCGCCGCGCTGAAAGGCCTGCCCATGACAGCGACCACCATGATCCTGCGCGCCGCGGCCATCAGCCTGGCGGGGCTGCTGCTGGGCTGCGCCGCGCCGCCGGCGCGCCACCCCTGCAACAGCTATCCAACACAGATGTACAGCTACCTCAGGAACCACACCCCTTCGCGTGAAGAACAGATCCAGGCGCGGGGAAAAGCCATGGCGCAGAGCCTGGCCACCGCTGCCGAGCTGCCGCCGGGCTGCCAGGCTCATCTGGGTCCGCTGCACCTGCCCGCGGATCGCAGCAACGAGGCACTTCACGCCTGGCAGCGGGAAAAGGCCTGGTTTCCGGAAACGACCCACTTCACCGACTACCCCATCGGCCACCTGAAGAAGAACAGGAATTGACATGCACACCGCTTTGATTTTCAGGGCGCTGCAGCGCTGCGCCTGGCTCACAGGCCGGTCCCGCACGCAGACGCGGGACCACAGCGCATTTCGCGCCGACGCCGCGCTGCGCCTCAGGATCACGCGCTATGGCGGCAGCGGTCTGGCCGGCCTGCTGATCAGCGCCCTGGTCAGTCAGGTCCTGGGCACGGTCACCGATGCAGCGCGGGACATCGCGGGCATCGCCACGCCACGTCTGTTTTCCGCGGGCGGCCCGGACGGGCTGCTGTACGGCCCGCGCTCGCCTATGTACGGCAGAAAGTGAGGTCTGGCCATGCAACCAACACACTCCAGCACCGCGATTCCCAGCAAGCCGTCCCGCCTGGCCAAGGGCTCCCGCAGGAAGGCGCCACCACCCCAGGGCGTACTGATCGTCAGCATGTGGCCGCTGAGACTCGTGGGTCTCGGCCAGGCGAAAGCCGGCAAGCGCCGGTCATCGTCCAAGAAATCGGCGCCAGCCTGAAGCCGGGCTGCGCTCAGGCCGCGCCTTCACCCGCATGACCGGGCGCGCGGTTGAGCAGCAGATTGCGCTGGTCGGCGCTGAGCGACAGGTAGCGCTCGTAGTTGCGCAGGATGTCGGCAATCAGTTCCTCCTGGCGCAGATACTGGATGTCATAGCCTTCACGCCCATCGGCAAAGAAGGTCATGGGCTCGACCACATGGCGGCGCACATTGGCGTCTTCGTCGGTGACTTCGGTCAGAATGAAGCCGGGCAGCTTGCGCTTGACCGGGCGCACGCCATAGACAAAATCGCGCAGCTCGGCAATGGGAATGACCAGGCGCACCGCGCCCGCATCGTCGCCCTGCGTGGTCGCGCTGTTGTCGTGCACCACGGCATGCACGCCCTGGCGCTCCATTTCCGCGGCCACTTCGCGCATCGCGGGCAGCACGGTCTTTTGCAGAAAGCTCTGCACATCGACGGACGTGGGCTGGCGCACGATCAGCTCCAGGCGCTTGCGCCAGTGCTGGCCGTTCCAGAAACTGGTCGCCGGTGCCCAGTCCTGGGTGGCGTTGCGCAGATCGGCTTTCATGCCGCGCCACAGGCCCACGCACAGCACCGCCATGATCGCGGCCACGGGCAAGGCCGCGATCAGGGTCAGCGCCTGCAAGGCCTTGAGGCCGCCGGCCAGCAGCAATGCAATCGCGGTGACGCCCAGCACGCCCGCCCAGAACAGCCGCTGCCACACGGGCGAGCGCGGGTGGCCGCGCGATGCAATCGCATCAACCACATAGGCGCCCGAATCCGCCGAAGTCACGAAGAACATCGCGATCAGCAGGATCGCCAGCCAGGACACGGCCTTGGCCAGCGGCAGATACTCGAAGAAGCGGAACAGCAGGGCGTCGACATTGCCCGCGGTCTGCGCCAGCGCACCCTGGGCCACATGGGTGTCGATCCAGATCGCGCCGTTGCCGAAAGCCGTCATCCACAGCAGGTTGAAGGCCGTGGGAATCAGCAGCACGCCGACAATGAATTCACGCACCGTGCGACCGCGCGAAATGCGCGCGATGAACATGCCCACAAAGGGCGACCAGGAGATCCACCAGGCCCAGTAGAGAATCGTCCAGCCGCCAAACCAGGCCGGGTCCTGCGCGGGCTCGTAGGCAAAGGTGCGCAGCGACAGGCTCACCAGGTTGGACAGGTAGTTGCCAATGTTCTCGCTGAACGCCTGAAAAAGGTACACCGTGGGCCCGAAGATCAGCACGAAGCCCAGCAGGATGAAAGTCAGGATCAGGTTGATTTCCGACAGCCGGCGCACGCCCTTGTCGAGACCGGAGGCGGCCGACAGCCCCGCCAGGCCGACGACCACCACGATCAGGCCGACGCGAAACGCGGCCGTGCCGGTGTCCCAGCCAGTGACGATGTGCAGGCCGGCGGCCAGCTGCAGCGCGCCATAGCCCAGCGTGGTTGCCAGGCCGGCAATCGTGCCCACCAGCGCAAACGCATCGACGCCATGCCCTATGGGCCCGTTGATGCGCTGCTGCAGCAGCGGGTACAGGCCAGAGCGCATGGTCAGCGGCAGGTTGTAGCGAAAGCCGAAATACGCGAGCACCAGGCCCATCACGCCGTACACCGACCAGGCATGGATGCCCCAGTGGAAAAAGGTTGAAGTCAACGCCTCGCGCGCCGCGGCGGGCGTGCCCGCGACCTGCGTGGGCGGGTTCAAGTAGTGCTGCAGCGGCTCGCCCACACCGAAGTACATCAGGCCAATGCCCATGCCCGCGGCAAACAGCATGGCGCTCCAGGAAATGAAATTGAACTCGGGCTTGGCGTCGTCGGGCCCGAGGCGGATATCGCCGTAGCGGCTGAAAGCCAGCATCAACAGAAACACCGGAAACAGCGAGACAACGATGGTGTAGAACCAGTCGAAGTGGCTGATCACCCAGGCCTGGGCGCCGGAAAACACGCGGTCGGCCAGCTGCGGAAACACCCCGCACAGCAGCAGCAGTGCGCCCAGCACGAGCAGCGAGGGCACGACCACCGGCGCCGCGAAGGTCGTCCGTGGAGCTACATCCGCTGCAGGTTTGACAGGTTGATCCATACACACCTCCAGAAACGGCCGAGGCCGGAGTCAAACACCGTCATTGGGACCAGCAATTGCTTTCATAGCCGGCTTCATTGGCTTTCTTGTCGTTCGCGCCGCGCAGGCCGTCTTGCCGCAAGGTGAACGCGCCGCAGCGGTCGCCCGCCTGGGCATTTTGCGCCGTCGCTTTCAAGGAGTAGGTGGAATCCGTACTGCCGGGTTCGATGGCAATGGTATATCTGCCCGAAGACACCGTGGTCAAAGTAGTGGCGTTGAACGCGTCCCTGGTTGGATAGGCGCCGGTCGCGGTCGATGCCCGCTCCATCCATTGGGCCGCCTGCAGCAGCCCTGCGCGCGCCTCGGCGCGGTGGCCGCGGCGCACGTATTCGCTGTAGCTCGGATAGGCCACGGCGGCCAGAATGCCGATCAGGGCCACGACAATCATCATCTCGATCAGCGTGAAGCCCTGCTGCGGGTTGTTGTACTGGCCACGGGATACGGCTTGCATTGCGGAAGTCTTCATTATTTGAGTTGGCGCCAGTTGGGGCGGATCAGCACGTCGGGCAGACGCGCGAGCGGGTCTTTCTTGCGGTCATTGCCTATGCGAAGCTGCTCGGTCTTGGTGTTGACGCGCAGCTCCTTGCCCGAGGCCGTCATGCGCGCAAAGTCCGCTCTATAGCCATCCCCGGGGTTCATGACGGGCACCGAAGGCGCCTTGCCGGTGGCAATGTGGATCAGCGTGCGAAACGGTTGAGCAGCCTGCGGCGTGGGCGCGCAGATTTCCTCGCCGGCGGCCGTGGCGCTGCCCGACGCCGGAACCTCGCTGATGATTTCCAGCAGATTGCTGCCGTCGTAGAAGTCGATGTTCGAAGTCACGCGTTCGCCCGAGACCGGCAGATCCATGTACCAGCCTTTCTTGACCGTGCAACTCGTGGCGCCAACCGCACATGCATAGGTGACTTCATTGCTTGCGAGCTTCCAGAAGGTGCGGCTGGAGCTGATGCCCGTGCCTGCCGTCTTGCTGGATGCATCCACGCCCTGCGAAACCAGCGAAGTACGCCCATCAACGGCGCTGGGCACGGGATTGGACGCGTCTATCGTGACCTTGCCCTTGTCCGTGCCCGTGGCAACGATCGCATAGCGGGTATTGTCAAGCACCGAATAAAGCGACTGCACGCCTCTTTCGGTGCGGTCTTCCTCGGTCAGGCTCTGGCCGGTGCCGAACGCCACCATCAGGCCGCCGGCAATACGGTTGGGACGCAGCACGGGAGGAATCGTGATCGGCTGCCGGCTGGAATTGCCCGCGGGGGCCGTGTAGTTGGCGGTGAACAGCGGGTTGCCACCAAACGCCACGCCCCAGCGCGTGGCATCGGCGCTGGAAATATCGAACTTCCAGAGATTGCCGCGCAGATCGCCCGCATAGACATAATCGGGCGCGCCGTCGCTGTTGACATCGAGAAACTGGGGCGTGGACAAGCCATTTCCCACGGCCTCGGCCGATGTGGTGGCGACGGCGGGAATGGTCTTGAGTTCCTTGACGCCGTCCAGATACTGGATCAGCAGCACCGGGCGCTCGTTGAGGCTGTTGTAGCCATTGCCCAGGATCAAGGCCCAGCGATTGTTGTTGGTGCGCGTGATCTGCAAGGCGCGCTGCTGGTTGCTTTCGGACACCACGGGCGTGCCCATGATATGGCCGATATCCGCATGGGCATTGGGATCGGCGGGCCGCGCCGGCGGTGCTGCGTCGTTGACCGCCGCCGCGGTCTTGTCGAGCACCACCAGATTGGCGGCATTCGCTTCGGTGAAATCGTTGCCGACCGCCGACGTATCCTTGGCCGGTCCGGGCTTGGTCACGTCCAGCACGAAATAGCCGCGCCCGCCAGCGCCCAGGGTGCCGGCAAGATAGGTGCGCCACTGGGGGCTGGTCGTGCCGATATTCACGTCACCGGTGAAGGGCGAGCCATCGACGTAATACTGGTGGTTGTACACCGGGTCTATGCGATCGGTCAGCTTGGCCAGGTTCTGCAGCACGCCATGCGGCACATAGGCAATCTTTTCGCTGCCGTCCTCAGCCGAGAAGCCATGCAGCATGCCGTCATTGCCACCGACGTAAACCATGGGCAGGCGCGTGCGGTAGTCGGCCGCGAAAGTCCGGTAGCTGGTTGCCGCATGGCCATTCATGGGCGCGCCCGCATACCAGATGGCCGAATTGACGATATCGCCCTGGCGGCTCTTGCGGTTGCGGAACGTCGCGCCGGTGTTGCCGGTTTTCTGCTCCTTGGTGCGATCGCCACGGATGTAATTGAGCCGGTCTTCGCCGCGGCCATCGCCGTTGACGGTGGTGGTGCTGCCTATGCTGCCTTTTTGCAGCCACATCTTCACCGACGCCGCTGTGGGAGTCGGATTGGTGGCCGGCGTGCTCAGGTTGGCCCACTTGAATGAAATCCCCTTGTTGCCGGCTTTCTGTATATCGTAGGAAACCACCAGTCGCTGCGCGATGTCATTGCGCGCATCGAGTTTGTCGGCGCTGCTGACGCCGCGCGTGTCCACAACGCCCCAGTCCGGATTCGGCTTGGTCGTGCCATCGGTCGCTATGGCGTCGGACGTGACATATCCATACCAGCGGTTGTCAAGCGAATTGGCGTCGTCAGCGGCAATGTAGTTGGTCTGGTAGGACTGCGTGCCGACGCGGCTGACCGAGCGCGACACCGATGTCGTGCCGCTTACGGGCGCGGTGGTATCGACAATGATGTCATCAAAGATATCGGCAAACACCGCGGAAAGATCACCGCCAGAGACCGGGTAGAACTTGCCCCGGCTGTTGATGGCCATATGCCACATTTCCTGGGGGCGGAAGTCGTCATAATCGCCGTCCGCATCTTCGGAGGCCACATTATCCCAAGTGGTCACACCCGTCGCCAGCGAAGCAAAGCCGGTGTCATACATGCCGAACACGCCGCCGCTGAACTGCGGCGACGTCGTAGTGTTCTTTTTCAGCGTTCCGGCCGAAGCGCCGTAGCCAATGGTGTACTGCACCAGATGCTGCCAGTTGGCGGGGTCGTTTCTGGGGTTCCAGTACTCATCGAACATGACCGATCTGGACCCTGCGGTGAATGTCTCCTGCCCGGTCTTGCGAATCTTGGCTTTCAATTCGTTGTTGATGCCCGGCTGCAGATCGGTAGACCAGTAATTGAACGCCAGTTCAGCGAGCGTGGGATAGGCGTATGTGGTCGTGACCCTGTTGGCCGTCGTGCTGCGGGTTTGATTCTTATGATCGTCGCGGTAGATTCGTGTCTGCGCGCTGGAGTCCGAATAGCTCTTTCCATCGGGAAACGTGGCCGCTCTTGAATCGATGTCCTGCACCGGAATGGTGGCACTTGCATTTGGCAGTTTCATTGCGTTCTTGAACGCACTTGTAATGCTGCCGTAGGAAAAGTTCCAGCCGCCATCCGTGAGGAAGATATGGTAGGCACGCCGGCAGGCCAGCGGAGCGCTGTCCGCCGTGCCCGGAACGGCATTCCATGGACTGTCCTTGCCCGTGGTCTTGAGGTATTCGCCCGCGTTGTAGACCAGGTTGTGCGAAGGCGTACTACCGGTTGCGGTCAGATTCGAGACCCAGGACTTGAAATTGGTCTTGTGCGTGCCGGAAAACTTGGCGATGGAATTGTCGCTGCTGCAATTCCCCCGGCTTGATGGAATTCCGTCGCAAGCGAACGACTGCCAGGCCAGCCGGAACTGCTCGTCATACTTGGTGCTGTCGATCAGCGTGGCCTGCAAGCCTTGCTTCACATAGGTGAGGCGCTGCTTTGACGTGGTGCATGTTCCGCTGACATCGCAAAAGGCCATGCTGCCCGAAGTGTCCACCGACAGAATCACATTCGGAATTGGCGCCTTGTAGGCGGTTCCGGCCGGGTATTGCACGAAGTTCATCTGGTCGGCCCAGGCCGGAGCGCCGATCGCGGCAATCAGAAGAGCAAGGCTGGCACGGGGCAGATGGGCAGGAACACGCATGATCAGACTTCCAGTGTGCAGGGCACGCCTGCTGGCGGATAAAGGAAAAATGAAGGGGCGGCGGGCTATTCAAAGGCCTGAATGGACAGCACCGACTGCAATACGACTTCGGTGCTGGGCTTGTTGCCGCGCGCTATGGCCGTGATGCGGTAGACCATCAATTTCTTGCGCGACGGCGAAAAACGGTCGACATTGGAGCCTGCGGGCATGCTCGACAGCAGCGACACATTGGGGTCGATATAGGGCAGGACTTCCACCCAATACCAGGCGCCGCGGCCCGCGGTGCGCACGCTCAGCAGCGGGTTGGCCGTTGCGGCCGCGTCCGCGCCGGTGAACTGGCCGTAGCGCGCGCCCACGTCCTGCGCCGTCATTGCCGCGAGCACCGTCTTGTCGCTCCAGAAATCCTGCGCGCCTATGCGCTTTTCGCAGATTCCCTTGTAGCAGCCGGTGGTCGGGCCGTTGGCCTTGACGACGGCCAGAAGGCTTTCCAGATCCTTGGTTTCAATATCGAAGTACACCGTCGTGGCGGCCCGGCACACATCCGTCGAGGGGCTGCCGGGCACGCAGGCTTGGCCGCTGGGCTGCACGCCGCGGATATCGAATTCCGCGTCCTGCAGCATCGCCTGGGCGGCCTCGAAAGCGCGGCGGTAGTCGGCATCGTTGCCGACCACGATCTCGTTGAACAGGCTGCCGCGCGCCGCCCAGGAGGCAAGCAGCATGGACAGCATGACAAACACGATCACGACATACAGCGCCACGCCGCGCTGGGAGCGGCGGCTGCGGCGCAGGGACAATGAGGAAAGCGAGCGTGGCATGGGTGTGAGGGTTGGCGGCTAGAGCTGGCCCTGGCTGCGAATCTGGTAGACATTGCGAAACACCATGCGCAGGCGATCCCCGTAGGAGGTCAGCGTGCCACTGCAATTGGTGTACTGCGCACCCGGCGTGGCAACCGTTTCGGTGCCGCTGAGTTCGAGACAGACCTCGAGCGCATACACATTGCGCCAGTTACTCACATTGGCAGGATTGGCAATGTATTGCAGGTTGGTCGTGAGCGGGCTCTGCACGACATAGCGCACGCGCATATCTGTCACGTTGGAGATGATGGGACGGCGGGTGTCGCTGCCCGCGCCGGCACAGACCAGTTCGTTTTTGTTTGCGTCGCGCGCAAACGTGCTGACCAGCACGGCGGCATCGGGAACGCCCGAAGTGACGCCGTTCTTGCCCAGGCAGTCGCGCAGCAGGGAGGCGGTGACCGGATCATCCGCGGAGGTCACCGATTCCACATAGTTCTGGTAGCCGACGGTGAAGGTCGGTGCGCTGGTGCCCGTTCCCGCGACGGTGCTCGCGCCGCGATCGAACTGCGGCCTAGTTCCCGCCGGATCGGGCGGGTCGAACGCCACCGGCGTCATGACCGAATTCGGATCCGCACCAGGCACGATCGACGGCGTGAGACTCAGCTCGAGGCTGCCGGCCTGGCGCAGTTGCTGGCCAATGACACGGAACGCATACGCAGCCTGCTGCTGCATTGCCGTGGCCTCGGTGACCGTGCCGGTGATGCCGCGCGAAGTCATGAGCGCGCCCATGGCCACCGCGACCACGACCAATCCCAGTGCAATGCCGACCAGCAGATCGACCAGGGAGACACCACGGCTATGTACGGGCGAACGCCGCCCCGCTGGACGGCGCTGATGAGGGGAAGTGGGCATGGTGATTTCAGTTGGCGCAGTAAAGGCCGGCGGCGCCCACGGTCCAGGGCGCGCAGCGCTGGGTAGGCTGCAGGTACTGGATATGGCAGCTCTGGCCATCGGGGCAGTTCAATTCACCGGCCGCGTTCGTTCCGGTGACCTTGAGCGGCTCCTTGAGCGCCGCCGCCTGGGCCGTCGTGCCGGCGCTTCCGCTGGCGTTGAAGCGGCCTTCGTTCCAGCCTATCATCACGCCCAGCTGCCGCGCCCCGCCCGCGGGAACGAACACCGTGGCACTGCCTCCGGGCAGTGCCGCGGTCACATTGAGACGCCATTGGCGGATATCGAAAGCCGCAAGCTGCGCGGGCGTGCAGGCCGCAGCAGCACAATCCGTGGCCGCGCCCGGACTCGTGGTGTAGGTGGCAAGATTGTTGAGCGCATCGGGGTTGTTCTGCAGGCGTTCGCCCAGATCGTCAATCAGCCGAATAGCCTGGGCGCGGCGCACGCCGGCCTGCGTATCGGTGAGCGCGCGCATCTGCACGCCCACGATGCCCAGAATGCCCAGGGCCATGACCACCATGGCAATCAGGGACTCGATCAGCGAGATGCCTTGCTGGCGGCGCATGCCGCGGCGCTTGCCGGCCCTCATGTGGAGCAGGTTCCAGTGGTGTGTGGTTTGACCTTCATGCGTCCGCTGGCCTCAATGCACACATCCTTGGTCAGCGGCGAAGTGCCGGTCGAAGGATAAGGCGCAATCGTGAAGCCCACCTCGTCGCCGCCATCGATCATTCCCCAACGGTCGATGGCGATGGAGGCGGAGGCGCTGGAACGGGTCACGGTCAGGCTGGGCGACGCGGAAAAGCGCTGGATCTCCTCGCCCGCATTCCATGTCTTGTTGTTGTTGGCGTCGATGAACACCACCCAGCCGCAATCCCAGTCGGTGGCATTCTTGGCAAGCGTGCATCCCGGCGTGGTTTCGGGCAGCTTTTCAACAAACACATCGCCGCCGCGGCGAATGGCTTCGGATCGGGCATAGAACATGGTGGAGCGAAGATTGTCTATGGTCTGCTGCACGCGCCAGCGGTCGATCAGCAGTTTGAAGCTGGGCAGCGCCATGGCCGTGAGGATTCCCAGCATGGCCACCACGATCATGAGCTCGATGACGGTGAAGCCACGGGCATGTTTACCGATCGTTTTTGCATGCATAACAGGAGGGAGGAAAGGGCCAAGGTCGGATGCATGTTAACAACAAAAGACACAAATTGAATTACGTCCTGTCGCTTTGCAACCACCGTTTGTCGGACGGCAAATGCGGGGGTTTCGGGCAGGGCTCGGCGCAGTGGCCCAGGGTCCACGGGAGCGCTGTCGCGCTCAAATTCCCAGATGCGTATGCCACAGTTCGCGATTGCCGTTGAGCTCGGCGGAGCTGCCCTGCCAGACCGCATGGCCGCGCTCCAGGATCACGTGGCGGTCGGCTAGGCCGACCAGCCGGTGCACGTATTTATCGACCACCAGAATGGTCTGGCCGGCGTTCTTGAGCGTTGCCAGACAGCGCCAGATTTCCTCGCGTATCACGGGCGCCAGGCCTTCGGTGGCCTCGTCGAGGATGATCAATTCCGGGTGTGTCATCAGCGCGCGGCCTATCGACAACATCTGCTGTTCACCGCCGGATAGCTGGTTGCCCTGGTTGGTCAGGCGCTCCTTCAGGCGGGGGAAGGTCTCGAGCACACGCTCGTAGCTCCACTCCTTGCGACCATCGCGGCCTTCACGCGCCGCCATCACCAGGTTCTCGCGCA
>JBBKVU010000225.1:0-4100 GCA_037968595.1 Comamonas sp. | reverse complement strand
ACGCCTCCACGATCAGCCCCGACCACGCCGTGGTGTCGGAGCCCTTGCTGGCCACGCAGATCGAAGTGCTGCGCGGTCCGTCGGCGCTGATCCACGGCGGCGGCGCGATGGGCGGGGTGGTCAACATCCTCGACAACAAGATTCCCACCCGGATTCCCGAAAAAGGCTATGAGGGCAGCGCCGAGCTGCGCTACGGCAGCGGCGCGCGGGAGAAGGCCGGAGCGTTCTCGCTGACCGGCGGCGCGGGCCAGGTCGCGGTGCATGTCGAAGGCCTGACGCGCGACGCCGACGACTACCGCGTGGGCAGCGGCTGGGCCGGCGGATCGCGCGTGGTCGGCAGCTTCAATCGCGGCGACACCGGCAGCCTGGGCCTGTCGTGGATAGGTGCGCAAGGCTATCTGGGTGCGGCC
Source organism: Comamonas sp. (assembly GCA_037968595.1). Classification (GTDB taxonomy): domain Bacteria; phylum Pseudomonadota; class Gammaproteobacteria; order Burkholderiales; family Burkholderiaceae_C; genus Comamonas. The sequence goes on along the minus strand of JBBKVU010000225.1, from coordinate 3,690 downwards.
TACACCCGCCAGACCTCGCGCTACGGCCTGCCCGGCCACAGCCACGACTTCGAAGGCTGCCACACCCATGGCAACCACCTGCATTGCGGCAGCCATGATGGCCACGACCACGATGAGCATGACCACGACCATGAGCACGCCGACCATGAGGTGCCGGTGGTGGACATGGTCAGCGAGCGCCTGGATATGCGCGGCGAACTGCGCCAGCCGTTTGCGGGCGTGGCCGCGCTGCGTTTTCGCGCCGGCGTGACTGATTACCGCCACGACGAGATCGAGGAGGGCGCGATTGCCACGACCTTCAAGAACAAGGCGCACGATGCGCGCGTCGAGATCGAGCACCAGCCTATCGGCGGGCTGCGCGGCGTGGTCGGCATGCAGACCACGAACCGCAAGTTCAGCGCCATTGGCGAGGAAGCCTACGTGCAGCCGACCGAGACCCGGCGCAACAGCCTGTTCCTTCTCGAGGAATACCGCTGGCAGGACTGGCGCTTCGAAGGCGCGCTGCGCCACGAGCGCCAGACCGCCGAGGCACTGACTTCGGGTGTGGAGCGCAAGCACAGCGGCACCTCGGCTTCGCTGGGCGCGGTCTGGCAGCTGGCGCCGGGCTACCAGCTGGCCACCTCGCTGACCCATTCGAGCCGCCTGCCCACGGTGGAGGAGCTGTATGCCAAGGGTCTGCACATGGCGACATCGACGTATGAACGCGGCAATGCCGACCTGCAGCGCGAGAAGTCCAAGGCCTGGGACCTGTCGCTGCGCAAGACCGCGGGCGACACCACCTTTGGCGTCAGCGCCTTCCAGCACCGCGTGAACAACTACATCTACGGCCGCACGCTCGATGAGCACGATGGGCTGCAGCTGCTGCAGTACAGCCAGGCCGATGCGCGCTTCACCGGGCTCGAAGGCCATGTGCGCCAGCGCCTGGGCAGCCATTGGGGCGTGACGCTGTTTGGCGACACCGTGCGCGCGCGGCTTGACGCCGGGGGCACCTTGCCGCGCATTCCCTCGGCGCGGGTCGGCCTGCGCGTGGACGCGCGCTGGAACGGCTGGCAGGGCATGGCCGAGTGGGTGCAGGTGGGCAAGCAAAACCGCGTCGCCGACTTCGAGAGCACGACCAACGGCTACGGCATGCTCAACCTTTCGGCCAGCTACCAGATGCGCACCGCGGGCGGAACGCCCTGGCAGATCTATGCCAAGGCACGCAACCTGACCGATCGCCTGGGCTATGCCCACACCTCGTTCATCAAATCGGCCGCACCGCTGATGGGGCGCAACATCACAGTGGGCGTGAAGATGGACTTCTGAGGCCCTGGGCCGGCGCTGGGTGCGGTTTTTGTTGAAGCTGTACGTTCATACAGTTCGGCAAAATTGGCACTCAGGATAGCGTGACGGCCTGCAGCGCGGCGACGCAATGCTGCAGGTGCGCGAGGGCCCGCGCGTCCTCGACGCCAATGCGTTGCACCACCTCGGAGGGCGCGACGCCGGCGTGCAGCCAGTGCACGATGGCGGTGTTGCGCAGCACCTGCGGCCCCATGCGGGCCAGGGGCAGGGCGCGGTCCTGGCTGGCTTGCTGGGCCAGCGCAATTGTCTTGGACGCAATATGGAACAGCGCGCGAATGCTCAGCGGCCCGCCCTTGCGCGATTCGAACAGTGCTGCCTGCGGCCCCGCGGGCGTGCCGCTGTTGCGCCGGAAGGCCAGCCATGCGTTCAGCGCGGACTGCGTCGCCGGGGGCAGGGCCAGGCAGCGGTGCTGCGCCGCGCGCGTTCCTTCTATTTGCACAAAGGCCGGCGGCTGCGTCGCGGTCAGCTCGGCCTGGCGCGCAGCGCGCAGCGCGCCTAACGTCAGCAGCCTGACCTCCTCGGGCGCGAGCGCGAGGTCATACAGCAGGCGCAACACCGCATGGTCGCGCGCGCCCTGCAGATCATCGCTGGCCGGAAAATGGCGGGGCAGGGCTTTCCACAGCGCGGGCGGCAGCATATGTCCCGTGGGCTGCTCGGGCGCGGGGCGCTCCATGGGAAGCAGCGCCTGCACCGGGTTGTGGGCGACCCAGCCCTGCAGCAGCGCATGCGCATAGATGCGATCGAGCAGGCGCCAGTAGCGCCGGCGCGTGACTTCGCTGATCTGGCGCCCGGGCTGATGGTGGGCGCGCTGGCCAGGGCGCAGCTGCAGAAAGGCGGCGACATCCTCGGGAATGGCATCGTGCCAGGCCTTGGGCCGCGCCGCCGGCCGGCCCTTTACCGCCGGGCCCTGGCCCTGCAATTGCAGCACCCAGGCATTCCATACCAGCGCATAGCCGCTGGCGCGTTGCTCGCCATCCGGCGCTGTATCTTGCGCGCGGCCCAGCTCGGCCTGCTGCCAATGTTCAAAGGCCACAGTGGCATTGGGCGGCGCCGGACAGGGCGCGTTGCGCGGCAGGCCGGCTTGCCGCGGTTCTTTCTTCATGGCATCAATGTAACTTACATAAACTGTGAAGTCACGTAAAGTCACCAAATGCCAAATAGAAACGCCAAATAGAAATGCCATGCGCAAGGGCATGGCAGATCAAGAAAGTACCGAGCGCAAAACAGCCGCGAAACGGCCGCAAAGCGGCCGCAGCCGCTTCAGCCCTTGAAACAGAAGACCAGCACCCCCACGGCCAGGCTGGCGCCCGCCAGGCGCAGCAGATGGCGCGGAACATAGGTCAGCAATGCGCCCGTCAGAATGGCGCTGGCACTGAGTACGCCGAACCAGGCTGCGGTCGCGACGGCCGCGCCCCAGCCCGAGGCCAGGCAACTTGCCAGGGACAAGCCAAGCAGGGCAAGGCCCGCAAGACGCCAGATGATGGTGGCTTTCATTTCCAGTGCGCGGCCAAACACCTGGTCCTGGTGGCGCTCCATGGCCAGGCTCAGGGCGCAGAAGGCCGGCAGGGCCAGTGCCCCGGCAATCCAGGCGCTCATGCTTGTTTCTCCGGTGATTGCGCCACCGGGCGCGGAACCCGCACGGCCGCGCCGTTGGCATTGCGCTGGGGTGCGGCAATGGCTGCCGCAGCGCCCAGCTTCCAGGCGGCAAAGCCGTGCAGCACCGCCAGTGCGAGCGCCACCAGATCGAAGCCGGCAACGCTCCATTGGCCTTGCAGCATGGCCGCGGGAAGCGCGCTGCCGCCGGTCGCTGCATTGAGCAGGGGCAGGGCGGCAAACGCAAGTGCCGCCAGCCACAGCTGTTCCAGCCAGGCGCGTCGGTGCGGGCGCAGCATGGCATGCAGCAGGCACAGGCCCCAGACGACGAAGAAACAGCGGATTTCCAGGTCTGCGCGCTGGGCGCTGTCCACGGACACCAGCCGGTTGGCCCAGAAATAGGCAGCCGTGGCAAGCGACAGACCCGCGATGGCGCCAATGTTCAGTACCTCGACCAGGCGGTGTCCGCGCGGCGTTCGGCCGAGCTTGCGGCGCTCGGGCAGCCGCTTGACGACCCACAGCACCATGCCCGAGCCTGCCATCACGGTGCCGATCACGCCCGACAGGAACAGTAGCCAGCGCAGCGCGGGGTCGGCAAAGCGCCCCAGATGGATGCCCATCATCGCCCCCGAGACGGCCTGCGCGGTCGAGACGGCACGCGCTTCGGGCGGCGCTTGCTGCGCACCAGTGACCCCGTTGAACAGCAGCCGCTCGCCGCCGCCGCGCACCAGGGCGCGCGCACCTTGCTCGCGCAGC
>JBBKVU010000224.1:0-2500 GCA_037968595.1 Comamonas sp. | reverse complement strand
GTCCGACAGCATCCAGCGCAGGAAGTGGGCGTCGAAGTCGGTGTCGTAGCCCTGGGCCGCGAAGCGCGAGCGCTTGAACAGCCGCGAAGGCATTTCGCTGGCCACGGAAAGCGCCAACGCATGGGCGCCGCTTTCCACGGCCATGGCCGCGGCCTGCATGGCGCCCACGCTGGCGGCGCAGACGCCGTGCACCGACAGCGTCTCCATGGGCGGCGCGGCCATCTCGCCCTGGATCATGCTGGCAAAGCCCGGCATCAGCGCATCGCCGCCCGAAGAACCGCTGGACAGAAAGCCGATATCGGCCAGCGACCGGCCCGCGCCGGCCAGCGTGGCCTCGATGGCCGCGGCGGCCATCTGCGCGTTGCTGAACACGGTCGCGCCTGCGTCGTCAATCGCGTAGTGGCGCGTCAGAATGCCGTTCTCTGCCAGGATGCGGCGCTTGAGGCGTTCGGAAATGCGATTGAGCGGGGCGACAAACGCGTCCATGCCGGCGTTGTCCACGGGCGCGCCGGGCAGAAACATTCCCGCGGATTGAAGATAGACGTTGGAATAGGCGACGGGCATGGCGTATTGGTTGTTGATTATTGGATGGCGTTGGCAGGCATCTGCGCCCGGGTGCGCGCCGCGGGCCAGAACAGGCCCAGCACGAACACCCGACCCATATAGGGCAGCAGCCCGCCTTCGTTGAGTGCCGGATCCACGCGCTGGCGGTAATGGTCGGCATGCAAGCGCGTCAGCTGCGACCAGTGGACGCGCGAATGTTCATGGTGGGCCGTGTGCAGGCCGATGTTGAACAGCAGCGGATTGACCCAGCCTTCGAAATTGCGCGCGTAGTTCAGCGGCGTGCCGGGCAGCTTGCGCTGCGCGCGGCTCAGCGGCCGGCCGTCGGCATGGGCATGCTGCAGGTAGTTGGTGGCAAGCAGCCAATGCAGGCCGTGCAGCTGCGGCACGATCACCAACAGCAGCGCTTTTTGCCAGTCGAGCGCCAGAAGAAAGGCCCAGCTGCCCAGCCACAGCGCGTACTGGCCCAGGCAGTAGCGAAAGGCGCCGGGCGAATGCCGGCGCAGGCGCGCCAGCCAGCGCAGGAACAGCGGGTACAGCACCAGGCCGGCCTGCAGCGGGTGCAGCAGGTAGCCCCAGAGGTGGTTGGTGTCGCCGCCGAACTCGGCCCGGTAGGTGCGCGCGATATCGCGCGGCCCGTGGCGGAAGCGGTGGTGGTTGCCCACATGCGCGGGCCAGAAGACAAATGTCGGATGGCCTTGCAGCAGCGTGAGCCAGTAATCGGTCAGGCGGTTGGCGCGGCGCCCATGCCACATGCGCAGGTGCGTGTGGTTGTGGTGGATCACGCCCGTGCCAAGGGTCAGGAACAGGCTGAGGCCGTAGAGCAGCCAGTGGAAGCCATGGGTCCATTGCCACCAGACCAGCAGCGGCAGCGCAAGCATGTAGGCCACCGATTGCCAGTCGCGCCCATGGCGCAGCCGGGGGAAACGCAGCGCCATCTAGCGCGGGCCCGGCGCGGTATTGACCTGGGTGCGCATGATCCGGTCCATGAAGGCCAGCGCAAAACCGTAGTTGCCGGCCGGACGAGCATGGTGCAGGTGGTGGCGGCGGCTCGCGGCCAGCGGATGGCTGTTGGAGACGCTTGGAAAGAAATCGTAATTTGCGTGACCAATTACATTGAGCAGCAAACTCAGCACCGGCACGCTGGCCAGCGACCAGAAATAGAAGTCATGCACCAGCATGGGCAGCAGGATGACATTGCCCAGCATCATGGCTTCGATAGGGTGAAAGCTGTAGGTCGACCAGGGCGTGGTGACCACCGAGCGGTGGTGGTCGCCATGAAAGCGCAGCAGCCGGCGCGTATGCAGCAGGCGGTGGTTGATCCAGAAGTGCACATCGTTCCAGATCAGCAGCGCGGCAATCTCCAGCGCAATGCGTCCGGCGCTGGCGCTGGGGCTCAGGTGGGCCCAGCCCAGCTGCAGAAAGCCCCAGGGAACAACCATGCCCAGGCCGAACACCAGCACCGAATGAAACGACTGGCGCCATTCGCGCCGCAGCTGGTCGGGCTTGAGCGCGCGCGTGTCCAGCGGCCTACCGATGCCAAGCCGGGCCAGCGTGCGCGTCAGCGCCGACATGCCCCAGCCGCCCAGGCAATACAGGCCGCCGAAAAAGACCAGCCCCAGGGCCATGACCTGCCAGGCGCTGAGCTGGCTGAACCAGGTACCGGTGTCCATGAAGTCTCCATGACGTGAATGCTTTCCAACCGGTCGCAATGATAGCGGCAGGGCCTGGCCGGGCGCGCCTCAGCGTCCGATGGCGAACACCACGGGCGTGCGGTTGTCGGCTGGCACGGGCAGCTGTTTCCAGTCGCGCACCAGCCGGCTTTCTATGCGCGCCGTGGCCAGCGTCAGGCCCGCGGCCAGCGCCAGGCGGCTGTTGGGCTGCAGCGTCTGCAGCAGCGCCTGCCACAGCGCGGGGTTGCGGTAGGGCGTCTCGATGA
>JBBKVU010000223.1:0-8813 GCA_037968595.1 Comamonas sp. | reverse complement strand
GCCAATGCCTGTAGGCGCCTGGGCCAGGAGGCAGCTGCCGCCTTCGGGCGCGCGCGCGCTGCGGTAGACGGCAACCGACAGCGCGCGCTGGCCGGCGCGAAAACTGCCCCAGGGAAAAGCCAGCGCGCCCAGCGCCTGGTCGCGCGCGCTGCGGTGCGCATCCTCGCTTTGCGCCCATTGCAGAAAGCGCGCGCAGTGCGTCTCGAAGAAAGCCTGCAGCTCGGCGGCTTCCAGGACCTCGACGATGGCATGCTCTTTCTGGTTGCCGATGTTGAAGTAGATCAGCGCCACCTTGAGCCGCTCCAGCGCGCGTTCGCTGCACAGCAGATGGGCGTAGATCTTCGCCTGCGCCCAATGCAGCGCACGGTGGTTGGCGCGGATCGCGTCGAGGTTGCCGCGATAGGTCTTGATTTCCTCGAGCTGTCCGGCTGCGGCGTCGTAGCCGTCGGCGCGCCCGCGCACGCGCAGCGTCTCGTAGTCGCCTTGCAGCGCGACTTCGGCTTCGTAGTCGGCACTGCGCCGCGACTGCACCAGCTGGTGGCCTTCCATGCCCTGCAGCGCCGTGGGTGCGGGCGTGAAGCGCAGGTCGAGATCGCCTTGCTTGGCGGTGAATTCGCACAGCGTGCGCACCGAGACGGTGTAGCTCATGCGGCATCCCCGGCCGCCGGCAGGCGCCATTGCACATGGCAGACGCTCACGGGAATGCCGTGGTCGCTGCAGTACTGCAGCCAGCGGATCTGGTTGTCCTGCAGCTTGTCGCCCGGCCCCTTGACTTCGACGAGTTCGTAGCGCTTTTCGTCCGGCCAGAAGCGCACCAGGTCGGGAAAGCCGCTGCGGTTGGTCTTGACATCGGCCATCAGCCGCGCGAACAGCAGCTTCAGGTGGTCGGCGCTGATGCAGTCCAGCGCCAGGCGCAGCAGCGCCTCGGTCAGCACCCCCCAGAACACGAACGGCGACTGCACGCCCTGCTTTTCGGCATAGCGCGCGAGTATGGTTTGCGCGTAGTCGGCGGCGTCTAGCTGGGCCAGGCACAGCGCGAACTCCTCGGCGCGGCGTGCGGCAAAGTCGGGCGCGCTCAGATCGGCCGGGCCGCTTTGAAACGGGTGGAAGAACGCGCCCTGCACGGGCGCGAAGATGGCGGGCCAGCACAGCAGGCCGAACAGCGAGTTGATGAGCGCGTTCTCCACATAGAACACCGGGCTGGCGTCGCTGTGCCAATGCGCGCGCAGCGCGTATTCCACCGACAGCGGCGCAAGCGGAGGATCGAGCAGGATGTCGGCGCGCATGCGCACCAGGGCCGGGCTGGCGCCCGCGCGCTGGCGCGCCGTGGCCTGGCCCGTGTTGCGCAGCAGGCGCGGCAGCATGCGTCGCAGCTTCTGCAGTTCTTCATCGCCTTCGGGCGCCTGCTGCGCCTGCACGGCCTGCTGCAAGGCTTCCTCATGGCGCTCCAGCCGCTCGAGCACGCGTATGCGCCGGTGGCGCGCGCCGGGGTAGCTGCACTGCGCATAGGTTTGCAGCGCCTCGTCAAAGAGTCCCGCGCGCTCGCAGGCATTGCCCAGGCGCAGCAGCAGCTTGGCGCGGCGCTTTTCCAGCCAGGGGTTGGGACTGGCGCAGGCGGCCAGGGACTGCAGCACGGCAGCGGTCTCGGCGCCGTCCTCCAGCGCCTGGCGGCAGGCCTGCAGCGCGAGGTAGGCGTGGATGTCTTCGCGGGTCTGGAAGGCGCGCGAGGCGGCGTCGAAGGCCACGCTTTCATACTTGAACACGCCCAGGTCGGCCAGCACGAACTCGGTCCAGTTCTGGTGCAGATTGCCAAAGAACATCAGCCGCAGACGCTCGCTGAGCTCGCCTATCATCACGCGCCAGACCGGTTCGTCCGCGCGCGGGTGCCACTCGGCGTAGCGCCTGGGAGCAGGATGCACGCCGGCCAGCGTCTGCAGCCAGTCCGATTTGCGCGTGCCGCTGCCGCGCTCGGCGCCGGCAAACACGCCGCTGAGTTCACTGCGGGTGTGCAGATCGAACAGTTCCTCGAGCAGCATGGGTGCCTGGGTGTCGAGCCAGCCCAGGGCCAGCAGCGGTTCTGCGGCGGCCTCTATGCCGGGAATTTCCTCGTAGACCAGTTTCGATGCGCGAAACCAGGGGCCGCGGCGCATCAGCATGCGCACCATCAAGGCCTGGGACAGAGGCGACAGCGCGGCAAAGCGGGCAAGGAAGTCGCGTTCGCCGGCGTCCAGCAGATCGCTGTAGCGCTGCGCTATCCAGTCGAGCGCGCGCTGGAAGTTGTGCAGGTAATAGTAGCGGTGCGGCGGCACCGGGCCAACGTTTGCCATGGCTCGTATCGCTGTCGGTCCGACCTTCATGCCCTGTGCCTAAGCGCAGGTGAGGGCAGGGCGCAGCGCCAAAGGTCGACGGATATGAACATGGCTCAACTGTACATAAATACATGTGTTTGCCGCGTGCGCAAATCCATGGATGCCACTTTGCTACTTTGTCTGTAGCGGTGAAGGCTGCCAATGCGCGCGCTGCAAGCAGGGGTCCATGCGTTGTGTGATTGCCGCGGCGTGCCGGTCCGGGACTGCATTTGTCTGTCGGGCGCAGGCCATCCGCAGGCACAATCGCTGCATTCCGCATCCTGGCGGCTGGATCGCAATTTCCAAATACGAGGGTCACAATGTCTGCTGTTTCTGCTTCGCGGTTTCTGAAGGGTGTTGCCACGCTGGCAGTGGGTTCGGTGTCTCTGTGGGCCCAGGCCCAGGCGCCCGCACCGATCAAGGTGGGCGTGGCCCTTGATATTTCCGGTCCGTTCGCGGCGCCGGGTGCCGAGATCCGCGACGGCCTGAACCTGGCCGTGAAGCTGCTGGGCAGCAAGCTGGGCGGCGTGCCTGCCGAGTTCATCCAGGCCGACATGGCGGGCAACCCCGAGCAGGCGCGCCAGCTGGTCGACCGCTTCATCCAGCGCGAGAAGATCGACCTGTTCACCGGCCCCGTGGCCTCGAACGTGGCGCTGGCCGTGGGGCCCACGCTGTTTGCCGCCAAAGTGCCTTATCTGTCGGCCAACGCCGGCCCCAGCCAGCTCGCCGGCGCGCAGTGCAATGCCTACTTCTTCGGCACCAGCTACCAGAACGATTCCATGCACGAGGCCGCGGGTCAGTACGCGGCCAACAAGGGCTACAACAAGGTCGTCATCATGGCGCCCAACTATCCCGCGGGCAAGGATGCGCTCAACGGCTTCAAGCGCCTGTACAAGAAGCCGCTGGCCGACGAGATCTACACCAAGGTGGGCCAGCTGGACTTCGCCGCCGAGCTGGCGCAGCTGCGCGCGGCCAAGCCCGAGGCGGTCTACATCTTCCAGGCCGGAGGCATGGGCATCAACTTCATCAAGCAGTTCATGGCCGCGGGCCTGAACAAGGACATCACGCTGATCTCCTCGCCTTTCACCGCCGACGAGGACATCATCCCGGCCGTGGGCGCCTCCATGGTCGGCCTGTTCAATGCCTCGTCGTACGCCCATGACCTGCCGGTCGCGGCCAACCAGAAGTTCGTTGCCGAGTTCCGCAAGGCCTACAACGGCCGCTACCCCTCGCTGTACGCGGCGTTTGCCTATGACGTGGTGATGAACATGGACGCTGCCGTCAAGCAGCTCGGCGGCAAGGTCAGCGACAAGCCGGCGCTGGCCAAGGCGCTCAAGACCGCGGCCTTCGACTCGGTGCGCGGCCCGGTCAAGTACGGCAACAACCAGTTCCTGATCCAGGACTACTACCTGCGTAAGATCGTCCAGGGCGCCGACGGCCGCGTGACCAACCAGCTGCAGCCGGGCAAGGTGCTGACCGCGCATCAGGATGCGTTTGCCAGCCAATGCGCCTTGAAGTAACCGGGCTGGGAGTTCGAGGGCGGGCCGTTCATCCTTCGATCCTTCGACAGGCTCAGGACTCAGGACGAACGGATAACCCGATGGTGCGGAGCGGCGAATGGATGTGACTTTTTTTCTCGAGCAGATCTTCAACGGCCTGGGCTATGGCTTCATGCTGTTTCTGCTGGCGGCCGGGCTGACTCTGGTGTTCGGCATCATGGACACGCTGAACCTGGCCCACGGCTCGCTGTTCATGGTGGGCGGCTATATGGCGGCAACGGTGCATGCGCAGTCGGGCTCGTTCATCGTCGCCGTGCTGGTGGCCGTGGCGGTGACGGTGCTGCTGGCGGTGCTGCTGGAAGCGCTGCTGGTGCGCAAGCTCTATGGCCGCGACCATCTGTCCCAGGTGCTGGCGACCTTCGGCATCGTGCTGGTGGCCGATGACGTGGTCAAGTTCTTCTGGGGCCCGTCGCCCATCATGGCGCCCACGCCCGTGCTGCTGTCGGGGCCGGTGGAGCTGCTGGGCCTGCCGTATCCGTCGTACCGGCTGCTGATCCTCACGGCAGGCCTGGCCGTGGCCGCGGGGCTTTATCTGCTGGTCAATCACAGCAAGCTGGGCATGCTGGTACGCGCCGGTGCATCCAACCGGGCGATGGCCGAGTTCATGGGCGTGCGCGTCTCCCGGGTGTTCACCATTGTCTTCGCCCTGGGCGCGGCGCTGGCGGCGCTGGCCGGTGCCTTGATGGGGCCGATCAGCGCCGTCGAGATCGGCATGGGCGAGGCGATCCTGATTCCCGCGCTGGTGGTGATCGTGATCGGCGGCATAGGCTCGGTGCGCGGCGCGTTTGTCGCCAGCCTGCTGGTGGGCCTGGTCGACACCGCGGGCCGCGCCTTCCTGCCGGCGCTGCTGCGCGAGGTGCTGACGCCGGCGCTGGCCGCCGATGTCGGTCCGGCCATTTCCAGCATTGCCATGTACATGCTGATGGCCGGCGTGCTGGTCTTCAAGCCTTCGGGACTGTTTCCCGCCCGTGTATGAGTGAGTTGTCCATGTCTTCCAAGGCTTCGCCCTGGGGGCAGCGCGCCGGCATTGCCGCGCTGGTGCTGGCCCTGGCGCTGTTTCCGCTGCTCGCGCCGCTGTTCGATCTCGACTACTACACCGGCTTTGCGCGCCGGCTGATGATTGTCGCGCTGGCCGCGGCCAGCCTCAACTTCCTGATGGGGCGCGTGGGCCTGGTGGCGCTGGGCCATGCGGGTTTTGTCGGCGTGGGCGCGTACGCGGTCGCGGTGCTGGCCGAAGCCGGCTGGACTTCGGCCTGGCTGATCTGGGGCGTCGCCAGCGTGGCGGGCGTGGCCGTGGCCGGTCTCATAGGTTCGGTGGCGCTGCGCACCCGGGGCGTGTACTTCATCATGATCACGCTGGCATTCGCGCAGATGCTGTTCTATCTCGCGGTGTCGCTGCGCAAGTACGGCGGCGACGACGGCTATACGCTGTACGCGCCGCTGCACCTCGTTGGCGGCGAGAACGCGCTGGCTGCGAGCGGCGCACCGCTGTACTGGGTGGTGCTGGCCCTCGTGGCGCTGGTGCTGCTGGGGCTGTGGCGCGTCGAAGCCTCGCACTTCGGGCGGGCGCTCGAAGGCATACGCGACAACGAGACACGCATGCAGGCCATGGGCTATCCGACCTATCTTCTGAAGCTGTGCGCGTTTGCCGCTGCGGGCGGCGTGGCCAGCCTTTCCGGCGCGCTGCTGGCGACGCAAAACGGCTTCGTCAGCCCCTCGCTGATGCACTGGACGCAATCGGCGCTGTTCATCGTGATGGTGGTCATAGGCGGCGTCGGTAGGCGCTGGGGCGCGCCGCTGGGCGTGGCCGTGTGGCTGGTGTTCGAGGAAGTGCTCAAGCAGTTCACCGAGTACTGGCATGCGCCCATGGGGCTGCTGCTGATTGGCGTGGTGTTTCTTGCGCCCAAGGGCCTGTCGGCGCTTGCTTCACGAAAGGCCGCGCCATGACGCTGCTGGTCGCTCATCAACTCGTCAAGCGCTTTGGCGCGCTGCTGGCCACGGACCATGTGAGCTTTGCGGTGAACGCCGGCGAAATCCATGCCTTGATAGGCCCCAACGGCGCGGGCAAGTCGACGCTGGTCAATCTGATTTCCGGCCTGCTGCCCGCCGACGGTGGCACGCTGTCGCTGGACGGTGTCGATCTCACCCACCTTGCGCCGCACCGGCGCGTGGCCGCGGGGCTGTCGCGCTGCTTCCAGGTGACCAGCATCTTCCCGCGCCAGACCGTGGGCGAAAACCTGTTGCTCGCCGTGCAGGCGCATGCGGGCTCGAGCTTTCGCTGCGTCAAGCCGCGCGAAACCGACCACGCGCTGCTGGCGGCCGCGCAGGCGCTGGCTGAGCGCGTGACACTGGCCGACGAATGGGACCGCGTTGCCGGCACCTTGCCGCATGGCGCGCAGCGCAAGCTCGATGTCGCGCTGGCAATTGCCGCATCGCCCAAGCTGCTGCTGCTGGACGAACCCATGGCCGGCATGGGCCCCGTGGAATCGGCCGAAATGGTGGCGCTGATCCAGCGCCTGCGCCAGGACATGGCGATCTTGCTGATCGAACACGACATGGACGCGGTATTCCAGCTGGCCGACCGGATCTCGGTGCTGGTCTACGGCAAGGTCTTGACCAGCGGCACGGCGGCTGAAATCCAGGCCGATCCCCAGGTGCAGGCGGTGTACCTCGGCACCGAGACCGATCTGGCCGAAGGAGCGAGCGCATGAACACCACACCGCTGCTGGCCTGCGAAGGCCTGGAGGCCGGCTATGGCGCCAGCCAGGTGCTGTTCGGCATCGATTTCCACATCATGCAGGGCGAGGTGGTGACGCTGCTGGGGCGCAACGGCATGGGCAAGAGCACGACCATCAAGACCATCATTGGCGCGCTCAAGCCCAGCCGGGGCGACGTGCACATCGCGGGCGAATCGGTGAGAGCCAAGTCGCCCGACGCGATTGCGCGCCTGGGCGTGGCCATCGTGCCCGAAGGGCGCCACTGCTTTCCCAATCTCACGGTGCGCGAGCACCTGATTGCCTTTGCCGCGCAGCGCAATGCCCAGCGCGATGCCTGGACGATGGAGCGCATCTACGCGGTGTTTCCGCGGCTCAGGGAGCGCGCGCACCACATGGGCAACCAGCTGTCGGGCGGCGAGCAGCAGATGCTGGCCATCGCACGCGCGCTGTCGACGCATCCGCGCCTGCTGATCCTCGACGAAGCCACCGAGGGCCTGGCCCCGGTGATCCGCGAGGAGATCTGGCGCTGCCTGGCCACGCTCAAGGCCGAGGGCGAAGCGATCCTGGTGGTCGACAAGTACGTGCAGCGCCTGCTGCCGCTGGCCGACCGCCACCTGATCCTCGAACGCGGCCGCGTGGTGTGGCGCGGCGATTCGGCCGCACTCGACGCCGACCGTGGGCTGTGGACCCGCTACCTCGGCGTTTGAAGTCCACGGTCCGCGCCGCTCACACCGGGCGCGTGATCCCGCCGTCCAGGCGCAGCTTCTGCGCCGTGATGGAGCCCGCGCCGTCCGACACAAGAAAACGCGACGACCCCCAAAGACCTAAACCGCAGGCAGGGTCGCCTGCATCGACGCACGCTGGTTGAAAGCGTCGAACCACTTCGCGCTGTTCGGCGCCTCGGCACGCCAGTCGACCGTGGGAAAGCGGAAGTCCATGTAGCCCAGCGCGCAACCGAAGGCGATGGTGCCGATGTCGACGCGCTCACCGAACGAAGGCGCCACCGTCTCCAGCCATTCGAGACCGGTGCGCACCTTGGCAAGCTGGCCGTCCGTCCACTCGGCCCAACGCAGCGGCTCCGGGCGCAACACGTTCTCGTAGCGTGCGAGCAGCGCGGCACCCGTCATGCCATCGGCCAGCGACAGCTCCGTCAGGCGCGCCCAGCGGTCCGCGCCCTCGGCCGGGAACAGCTTGCCCGACTGCATCGCGTTCAGGTACTCGCAGATCACGCGGCTGTCGAACAGCACCTGGCCGTCGTCGCTGATGAAGGTCGGCACCTGGCCCAGCGGGTTCTTCGGAATGATCGTGGCGTCGCGCACCACCGGGCCGGCCGCGCTCGGCAGCTTCTCGATGCGCTCGGCAATGCCGAGCTCGTGGGCCACGACCATGCATTTGCGCACGAAGGGGGAAGCGGGAGAGAAGAAGATTTGCATGATGGTGCTGAAGTGATGTCTGTCGTTGGGCGGTCAGGCGTGGCCGTGTTCTGCGGCGCCATGGGCCAGGTGCATGCCGGCGACCCAACCGAAGGTTAGCGCAGGGCCCAGCGTGATGCCCGGCGCGGGGTACTCGCCGCCCATGACCGAATGCATGTCGTTGCCGGCCACGTACAGGCCCGCGATGGGCGCGCCCTGTGCGTCGAGCGCGCGGGCCTTCGCGTCGGCGCGGATGCCCAGCGCGGTGCCGATGTCGCCCGGGTACACCTTCACCGCATAGAACGGCGCCTGCTCCAACGGCGCCAGGCAGGCGTTGGGCTTGTGATCGGGATCGCCGAGGTAGCGGTTGTAGGCATCGCTGCCCTTGCCGAACACCGGGTCCTGGCCTTGCGCGGCGAGCGGGTTGAACCTTTCGACGGTGCGCACCAGGCCGGCCGCGTTCACGCCCGCCTGCTGTGCGAGCGCTTCCAGCGTGTCGGCGCGAAACAGATAGCCGGCGCGCACCAGGTGTTCGCGCGAGCGGCCGCCGGGCAATGCGAGGCCCAGGCCCCACTTCTCCATGAACACGCTGTCGCACACCAGCACGGCCGGAATGCCGCTGGCGTTGGCGTTGGCGCGGTACATGCCGCGCACGAACTCGTGGTACGAAGTCGACTCGTTCACGAAACGTTCGCCCCGCGCATCGACCGCGATCAGCCCGGGCTTGGCGCGGTCCCACACCAGGTGCGGATAGCGCAGCACGCTGCCGTCGGGCCG
>JBBKVU010000222.1:0-4522 GCA_037968595.1 Comamonas sp. | reverse complement strand
GGGGTGGTCACCGCGGGCGTGGCGACGCCCGGAGCCTCGGCAGGCGGAGTCTGCGCCAGGGCGATACCGCCCGACAGCAGGCTCAGGCCCAGGCATAGGGAAGCAAGCATTTTTTTCATGGCAATCTTTCTGATCGGTACGAACGCAGGCCTTAAAGGGCTTCCTGGCCGGTCTCGCCGGTACGGATGCGCACCACCTGCTCGAGGTGGGAGACAAAGATCTTGCCGTCGCCGATCTTGCCGGTGCGGGCAGCGGCTTCGATGGCTTCGAGCGCGCGGTCGACCATGTCGTCGGCAATCGCGGCTTCGATCTTCAGCTTGGGCAGAAAATCAACCACGTATTCCGCGCCGCGGTACAGCTCGGTATGGCCTTTTTGCCGACCGAAGCCTTTGACTTCGGTCACGGTGATGCCCTGCACGCCGATGTCGGAAAGCGCTTCGCGCACTTCATCGAGCTTGAAGGGTTTGATGATGGCGGTCACCATTTTCATGATTCATTCCTCCGGGAGGAGGGCGCGCCGGGCGCCCTCTCGGTTACAGGGCCTTGGTCAGTGTGACAACAAAGCGGTTTTTGTTCACATCGCCGAAGAAGTTTTTCTTGTTGGCGCCGACCAGGGCCGCACCCAGCGACAGGCCGTCGCCGAAGTCATAGGCACCGCCCACGCTGTAGTCGACATAGTTCGGCACGCCGTCGATGTCGCTGGAGAAGCGCGTGTAGCCCACGGCGGCCTTGAACGTCACCTTGGGAGCGACTTCCTGGGCAAACGCCACGTTGAAGTAGCCGGTGTTGCGGCCGCCCACGAAGCCGAAGTACTTCTTCGACACGGTGTGCGAATACTTGGCGGTCAGCGGGCCGAAGCCGGCGCCGGCATACAGCTCGGTGGTGTTGGCGACGCTGCCGCCCGGATAGACATAGGTCAGGGCGCCCAGGTCCCAGTTGACGCCGCCGGCCGCGAACTTGTAGCCGCCGTAGAAATCGCTTTCCAGCGAGTTGCCCGGCACCCAGTCGACGCTGGAGTTCCAGTTGCCCACGTACCAGCCGGACTCGCCGAAGCTGTAGTCAAAACCGCCTTGCAGCGCAGGCTTGACCGCTTTGCTGCGGCTGGCATCCTGGTCCTGCCCGCGGAACTTGTAGTTGCTGGTCAAGCTGACATTGGCAGTCAGCTGGGCGCTGGCCAACATGGGCAGAGCGGCGACAAAAGCAACACCGACGGTCTTCATCCAAGCACGGGACATGAGGCTCTCCAGTTGTAAAAATTTTCGACAAACGGTGAAAAGCATGAACTGTGCCAACCAGACCGGGTCGTAGGCGCCACGGTGCGCGCCCGGCAAAGCGGCAAGGCAAAAAGGCAGGAATGCACCTTCTTGGTGCATTCCTGCCTTTGTTGTCTCGCATCCTGACGCACCAAATTGGACTGCGCTGCCGCACTTGGCAGCTCAAGTCGTCCGATGCAGTGATTTCCCTAGGGATGCCAGTGCGAAGTACGCACCGCCGAGGTGCCTGTGGTTCCGGCCAGCGCATACGACAGCTGGTTCGCAGTCTTGAGCAGCATCTGCGCCATGGATTCGAGCTTGGATTCGGGCAGACGCGATGCGGGCCCGGAGATGCAGACCGAGCCAAACAGCCGCCAGTGCATGCCGAACACCGGTGCCGAGACGGTGGCCACGCCCTGCTCGCGCTCGCCAATGGAATGGTGGAAGCCGCGCTCGCGGATCTGCTCGTAGGGCTGGCCGGGTTCGCCCGAGAACGCCAGGATCACGCGGCCGGGCGAACCCTTGTCCAGCGGCAGCTCCTCGCCCATGCGCACATGGTGGCGCAGCGCATGCGGGCCTTCGACCCGCATGATGCAGATGCGCGCATTGCCTTCGCGCACATAGAACGCCGTGCTTTCCCCGCAGGCCAGGGTCAGCGCGCGCAGCGCGGGCTCGAGCACGTTCTGCACGTCGAAGCCGGCCTTGTAGCGCGCGCCCAGCCAGCCCGCGGCCGGACCCAGGCGCCAGTCGCCATCTTCGCGCTGCACCATGTAGCCATGGTGGGCCAGGGTGCGCGCCAGGCGCAGCACCGTGGTCTTGTGCAGATTGCAGCGGCGGCTGAGCTCGGCCAGCGACAGATTGGACTCGCCCAGCGCATAGGCCTCGAGCAACTGCAACGCGCGCGACACCGCGGTGACAAAGCCGTTCGAGGCCGCGGGATCCTCGCTGGCCACGGCGCTTGCGGGCAGCTGCCCGGGCGCGGAATCATGCACGGCGGGCGCCGTTTTCCGGAGGGAATGGTCAGGCTTCATAGTGCAATGCGTTTCATTATATGAAACACCATTGTATGCCTTGAAACGTTTTTTTAAACTGCGCTTGCCTGCCCCGGCCTTGCCGCGACAGCCGGATAAATAAATCAACGGAGACAAGACATGCCATCGACACCCCGCTTTCACCCGCTGTTCGCGCGCCTTTGCGCCCCCCTTTTCGCCGCCACCCTGGGCCTGGCCGCCGCCGCCGTGCCCTTCGCCAGCGCCCAGGCCCAGGCCGCCTACCCCAGCAAGCCCATCCGCCTGATCGTGCCGTTTCCTCCGGGCGGCGGCACGGACATGATCGCGCGCACCGTCGCGCAAAAGCTCACCGACATGAACAAGTGGACGGTGGTCATCGACAATCGCCCCGGCGCGGGCGGCAACCTGGGCGTCGACGCCGCCGCCAAGGCCCAGCCCGACGGCTATACGCTGGTCATGGGCCAGACCAGCAACCTGGCGATCAACCCCGCGCTGTACGCCAAGCTGCCCTACAACCCGCTCAAGGACCTGACGCCGGTGGCGCTGGTGTCGTCCTCGCCCATCGTGATGGTCACGTCCGCCACCTCGCCCTACAAGACGATTGCCGATGTGGTCGCCGCGGCTAAGACCAAGCCCGATGGCATCACGCTGGGCTACTCGGGCAACGGCACCGTGGCCCACCTCGCGGGCGAGCTGGCCCAGGACGCCGCGGGCATCAAGCTGCGCCATGTGCCCTACAAGGGCGCGGCCCAGGCGCTGACCGATGTGGTCAGCGGCAACATCGATCTCTACATGTCGGCGATTCCGACGCTGATCGGCCAGGTGCGCAACGGCAAGATGCACGCCGTCGCGGTGACGTCCAAGAAGCGCTCGACGCAGCTTCCCCAGACCGCCACGCTTGCCGAGTCGGGCTACAAGGACTTCGAGGCCATCACCTGGTTTGGCGTGATGGCGCCCGCGGGAACGCCGCCGGCCATCGTGCAGCAACTCAACAAGGCCATCAACCAGGCATTGCAGCAGGCCGACACCGCGGAGCGCCTGCGCTTCGAGGGCGGCGATGTGCTGGGCGGCTCGGTTGAATCGTTCCAGCAACTGCTCAAGGCGGAAATTCCGCGCTGGGCCAAGATCGTCAAGGACTCGGGCGCCGGCCTGGACTGACGCGCAGCGCCCTGCACAGGGCCTGCAGGCGGGCGCGGCCAGGGCGCCGTTTCCCGCCCCCGCTTACTCCCTCAATTACTGATTGACCACCGACCCCGGCGACGCGTGCCACACGGCATGCCCGCCAAGGGACAGCCACGCCCGGAAAACCGGCTCGGCGCTTCCCGCGCCACTTCATTTCAAACGGACCGCACCATGAACCAACTTCCAGAAATCATCCGTGACATCGAACGCGTGGGCGCCGACGTCGTGCAAAAAGCCGCGACCTTCCAGGCCGCGATCCTGGCCGATGTCGCCGGCCGCCGCGGCACCATGCACGGCCGCGTCGCGCCCGTGCACCAGGACATGAAGGTCGCGGGCCCGGCGTTCACCGTCGAAGTGCGTCCCGGCGACAACCTGATGATCCATGCCGCGATCGCGCTGGCCAAGCCCGGCGACGTGCTGGTGATCGACGGCAAGGGCGACCTCACGGCCGCGCTGATGGGCACGCTGATGCTCAGCGCCTGCAAGAAGCTGGGCCTGGCAGGCGTGATCGTCGACGCCGCGATCCGCGACAAGCTGGAAATCCTGGACCTGGACTTCCCGGTGTTCAGCGCGGGCTTCAATCCCGCGGGCCCGACCAAGTACGTGCCCGGTCGCATCAACCACTCCATCAGCGCCGGCGGCACCACCGTCAACCCCGGTGACCTGGTCGTGGGCGACGCCGACGGCGTGGTCGTGATCGAGCGCGCCAAGGCCCCGGCCATGATGGCCCTGGCCGACAAGAAGGTGGCCGACGAAGCCGCGCGCATCGAGGCCATCGCGCGTGGCGACACCGCCTCCAAGTGGCTGCCCGCCGCGCTGCGCGCCGCCGGCGTGCTCAAGGAAGGAGAGTCGCTGTGAGCGCCATCCTCATTACCGGAGCCGACCTGGCAGCGCAGGCGCTGGAACTGCTGAGCGACTACAACATCGTCTACGCGGGCAAGACGCCCACCGAGGACAGCCTGGTCGCGCTGTGCCGCGAGCATGACCCAGTGGCCATCATCGTGCGCTACGGCAAGGTCGGCGCCGCGGTGATGGACGCCGCGCCCTCGCTCAAGGTGATCTCCAAGCACGGCAGCG
>JBBKVU010000221.1:0-5582 GCA_037968595.1 Comamonas sp. | reverse complement strand
CGCGCCGAGCGGCTCAGGCTCACCTTGGCGATGACCCAGCCGCGTTCGGGCCGGTGCTCGGCCGTGGCGCCCACGGCCAGGACGTGCGCATGGGCCATACCTCGGGCGCCCTGGCCGTGGGCGCCACGGCCGAGCACCGGCCCGAACGCGGCTGGGTCATCGCCAAGGTGAGCCTGAGCCGCTCGGCGCGCCGCCTGATGGAGGGCGTGGTGCTGGTGCCGCCGGTGGATGAGGCGCTGACGGGCGGGTGAAGGTCGGGCACCGTGTCGCAAGCCCCTGAGGCGGCCAGTCGGCAGCGAGCGCAAAGGGATGATTGGTCCTACGTTAAGATCAATTTCCAACCACCGCCAGGGTGGCCCATACACCAGTCACCCGCAGCGGCGTGGCTTCAAATGACCTGCATGGCGTGGAAAGACCGCACTTGATGGGGACTGACGTGCATCACATCCGGGGGGACATGCAATGACGCAAACCGATCCCGAGGAAAGCCCCGGAGCCCGCGACCGGCTGGTTCCGCTGGTCGGCATAGGCGCTTCCGCCGGCGGCCTGGAGGCCATGGGCCAGCTGTTCGAGGCGCTGACGCCGGATCTCGGTCTGGCCTATCTGATCGTCTCGCACATGGATCCTCGGCACGAGAGCCATCTCGCGGAGGTTCTGGCCAAGCGCACCGCCGTACCGATGCGCGTCGGTCATGAGCAAGTCATCGAGCCGGACCATGCCTATGTGATTCCGCCCGACACGGTGATGACGGTTTCGGGCAACCGCATCAAGCTGTCCGCGCGCTCGCATACCGGCGTGCGGCACCTGCCCGTGGACGCCTTGTTTGCGTCCCTGGCGCAGCAGCGCCCCGGCAAGGCCATAGGCATCGTGCTGTCCGGCACCGGCAGCGACGGTGCCGAAGGGGTCAAGGAGATCAAGGGCGCCGCAGGGGTCACCCTGGTCCAGGAGCCGGCCAGCGCGGCCTTTGACGGCATGCCCAAGTCCGCGATCCAGACCGGCTGCGTGGACCGCGTGCTGCGCCCCGGCGAGATGGCGGCGGAACTGGCCAAGATCGTGCGCCACCCTTACTTTGTCGACGATGAGGACGACAAGGCGCAGGAAAGCGTTGCCCCCGAGGCCGCGCTGGAAAAGATCTTCGAGCTGCTCAACAACGTCTACCAGGCGGATTTCACCCAATACAAGCCCAACACGCTGCAGCGTCGCCTGCAGCGGCGCATGGCCCTGGTGAGCGAGACCCAGGTGTCGTCCTACCTCAAGCTGCTGCAGGACAACCCGGTGGAGCTGGCCGCGCTGTACGACGACTTCCTGATACGCGTCACTTCCTTTTTCCGCGAAGAGGCCATCTATACGGCGCTCAAGCAGAGCATCCTGCCGGCGCTGGTGCGCGGCCGCAGCCATGCCGAGCCGCTGCGCATCTGGGTGCCGGCCTGCGCCACCGGTGAAGAGGTCTATTCGCTGGCGATCTGCCTGATGGAGTTCCTGGGCGAACGCGCGCAGGATCTCACCATCCAGATTTTCGGCACCGACCTCAATGAGGCGGCCATCGAGCAGGCGCGCCAGGGCTCCTTCCCGGAAAGCATTGCCGAGCGGGTTTCCGCGGCGCGGCTGCAGCGCTTTTTCGTGCACGAGAACCGCCGCTATCGCGTGGCCAAGCATATCCGCGAGCTGTGCGTGTTTGCACGCCAGAACGTGGCGCGCGATCCGCCGTTCTCGCGCATGGATCTGATCAGCTGCTGCAATCTGCTGATCTATCTTGATCCCGGTCTGCAGCGCCGGGTGCTGCGCCATTTTCATTACGCGCTCAAGCCCGACGGCTTTCTGATCCTCGGCCCGGCCGAGAACGCCGACGAGGAAAGCCAGTTCTTCAAGCGTACGGACAGCAACCACCGCATGGTCTATCGCCGTGCCATGCCGGCGCGCGGTTCGCTCGAGGCGGTGCTGGTGGCCCATCCGGGCAGGAAGCCGGCGACCGCGAGCGAGCTTGCGCAGCCTAGCTTTGTCGACGACAGCCAGGTCCAGCGCAAGGCCGACGGGCTGCTGCTGTCGCGCTTTGCGCCGGCCAGCATTCTGGTCGACGACCGGCTCAACATCGTGCAGTTCCGCGGCCAGACCAGCCCCTATCTGGAGCATGCCAGCGGCACCGCCAGTCTGAACCTGCATCGTGTCGCCCATCCGGGCATCCTGCTGCAGCTGGTGCCGGTGATCAAGCAGGCGCAGCAATCGGGATCGTCGGTGTTCAAGAACGATCTGCGGATAGACACGCCGTCCGGACAGCGCGAAGGCACGGTGGAAGTCATACCGCTGCGCGAGCCGGCAACCAAGACCAGCTTCTGCCTGATCCTGTTTGATGCCAACAGCCGGGCGCAAAAGCCCGAAATCCGCGCGGACATTCCCGAATCCGAGAAGGATGGGCGCATTCGCCAGCTGGAACAGGAGCTCGAGAGCCTGCGTGACTATCTGCATGCCACCAACGAGGCCTATGAAGCCGCGCTCGAGGAGTCGCGTTCCGCCCAGGAAGAGCTGCAATCGGCCAACGAGGAATTCCTCAGCGGCAACGAGGAGCTGGTCACGGCGCGCGAGGAACTCCAGGCCAGCAACGAGGAGTTGAAGACCGCCAACGAGGAAATGCTCAGCCGCAGCCGTGAACTGCAGCTGACGAACAACGAGCTGCTGCGCGCGCGCAAGGACGCCGAGTTCCACGCCAACTACGCCGAATCCCTGATCGACACCATGGCCCACCCGCTGCTGGTGCTGGACCAGGCGCTGTGCATTCACCGGGCCAACCACGCCTTCTACGACAGCTTCCTCACCAACCCTGGAATGACGCTGAACCGCCAGCTGTTCGAGCTGGGCGACGGGCAGTGGAATATCCCCGAGCTGCGGGTGCTGCTCGATCAGGTGCTGACCACCAGCAGCCCGATCAACAACTACCGCGTGCACCACGAATTCCCGGGCATAGGCCAGCGGTCCATGCTGCTGCATGCGCGCAAGGTGCCCGCCATGGACAACCGCTCGGCGCGGCTGCTGCTGGCGTTCGAGGATGCAACCGCGGCCGAAGACCGGCTGGTGGCGGCGCGCGCGGACGACCACCGAAAGGACGAGTTCATTGCCGTGCTGGCGCACGAGCTGCGCAATCCCCTGGCACCGATCCGTACCTCGGTCCAGGTGCTGGGCCTGAAGCTCAAGGACGAGAGCATGCGGCCTTCGCTGCAGATGATCGATCGCCAGGTCACCACCATGACGCGGCTGATCGATGACCTCATGGACATCTCGCGCATCACGCGCGGAAAACTGTCGTTGAGCCGCAAGCCCGTGGCCCTGGTCGAGCTGCTGAGGAATGTTGCGCAGGCCCACAGGCCTTTCATGGAGGAGCGCGGCCATCAACTGGTCACTGTCCTGCCCGAAAGCGAATTCATCGTCGAGGGTGACGCCACCCGCCTGGAGCAGGTGTTCGGCAATCTGCTGAACAACGCCGGCAAGTACACGGACCGCGGCGGCCATGTGGAATTGCGCCTGGAAGTGGCGGCAAGCGAAGCGGTGGTGACGGTGGTCGATGACGGCTCCGGCATTGCGCCCGACATCCTGCCGCACATCTTCGATCTGTTCCTGCAATCGGAAAGCACACGCTCGCGTGCCGAAGGCGGACTGGGCATAGGCCTGACGCTGGTCAAACAGATTGTCGAGGCCCATGGCGGCAGCGTGGCGGCGGCCAGCGCGGGCCCGCAACACGGCAGCCGTTTCACCGTTCGCTTGCCGCTGATGCAAAGAGTCCCGCCGGTCGAATCGGTGGAGGCCGGCAACCTGCCGAGCGTGGCCCGCAGGGCGCGTCGGGTGCTGGTGGTGGACGACAACGTCGATGCCGCCAACGGCGTGGCCGAGCTGCTGCGCATGTGGGGACACGAGGTGGCGCTGGCCTATGAGGGCTATGCGGGACTGGAGGTGGCGCGCACCTTCGAGCCCGACGTCGCCTTGCTGGACATCGGGCTTCCGACGATGACCGGCTACGAGCTGGCCAGAAGGCTGCGCCGGGCCAAGACCGGCGAACTGTTCCTGGTGGCGGTCACGGGCTACGGCCAGCCCAGCGATGTCACGGCGGCGAAAGCGGCCGGTTTCGACATGCATGTGGTCAAGCCGCTGAACATGGGCCAGCTGCAGCGCCTGTTGGCTGCGCCCCATCTGACGAACTAGCCCGGCGCAGCAGGCCGGCCCTGCAGCGCTCTCGCCAGACGCCGGCCCGCAAGCCGGCGTTTGCTTTTCTGTCCTAGCGGGGCGCCGCAGCGCTCCGGCGCCCCGGCGCAGCGGCGCACCGTGACGCGGCGGCAGGCAGGCGCTTGCCTCATCTGCGTGCATGTTGATCTGAATTGGTGCGCGCAATCATCGCCCTGGCCCGCGCTGCGCTGCCCGAGGGCAAACCGGCAGGAAAAACCGCCAAAAACAGCTGGCACGCAGTTTGCTTGAATGGCTTTGACTGCCTTGTGTACAAGCGAGTATTCAAGAGCGGATCGATTTTCGCCAAGGCCCAACTCAAGAAGGAACTGCCATGTTTTCACGTCGACTCTTGCTTGCCTCTTTGACCTCTTCGGCGCTTGCCGCGTCCATGGTGGCGCCCGCGCAGGCCGCTGACAAGGTCATCAAGGTCGGCACCTTGAAGCTGATCCATGGCATCACGCCGTACTTCTACGACAAGTTCACGCCGGCCGGCTACAAGATCGAGGTGGTGACCTTCGAGACGCCCACCGACGGCAAGAACGCGGTGGTCACCAAGTCGGTGGACTTCGGCACCTACGGCCTGGCCGCCGCGACGCTGGGCGCCGCCGCGGGCGAACCCGTGGTGATCATCGCGCCGCAGTGCAATGGCGGCATCGCCATCGTGGTGCGCAAGGACGGCGGCGTGGCCACGTTCAAGGGCCTCAAGGACAAGCGCGTGGGCATTCTGCCGGGATCGACGCAGGAAGCGGTGTTCCTCGACCGGCTCAAGGCCGAGGGCATGACGATCAAGGACGTGAAGTCGGTGCGCGTGTCGTTCAGCGAGATGGCCGGAGCGCTGGAGCGCGGCGACATAGACGCCTACGTGGGCGCCGAACCCGGCCCGTCGATCAGCGTCGTCAAGGGCGTGGGCAAGGTGCTCGAGTACCCGTACAGCACGCCCACGGGCGCGGTGAACATGGTGATGACCACCCATGCCGACACCGTCAAGGACCAGGCCGAACTCGCCAAGGTGTTCCTCGAAATCCACCGCAAGGCCTCGGAGTTCGCGATGGCCAACCGCCCGGCGCTGATCGAGATGGCCGGCGCCAAGCTGGGCCTGCCGGCCGATGTCGCCAACCTGGCCGCGGACAACGTCAAGCTGACCTGGAAGATCGATGCCGACTGGATTCAGCGCAGCAAGTACTACGGCTCGCTGATGCTCGAGCGCAAGCAGATCCGCAAGCTGCCCGACTACAGCCGCTTCATCGTGACCGGCCTCAACCCCCAGTCCTGATCGCTCTCCCGCCCTGCAGCCTGTTCCGGAAAGATCCGCCATGACCACTTCCACCCTTGATCCCGGCGCGCGCGCCGCGCCAGCGCCCGCGGCTCCGGCC
>JBBKVU010000220.1:0-11987 GCA_037968595.1 Comamonas sp. | reverse complement strand
ACAGTATCCCGTTGAGGGCAGCTTCATCGCTGACGGTGCGCCTTCTGGGGCCACCTTTGCGCGAGGGTACAAAAGTTGGAATCAGCGGTTGTAGCTGCTGCCACAGTTCTTTGCTTACGAGACGTCGGGCCATGAGGACGCCGAGCATAACTGCTCTGCGGGCCTCCGAAAGTGAGTTGTGTTAGCCAGTCTTATTCATGGCTTCATCATCTTAAGAGTTGAAGCCTCCACGAAACCCGGTGTGATTCAGACAGACCGTGTCCGGAGTTTCAGGGGGCTATCGCAATGATCTTGCCCCCGTAGTTCCGGACACCGTCTGGTCGCTACGTTACCCGTTGCGGGTGGGTTGACTCCACACCACTAGACATTGGCGGTGTCCGCTATGCGGTCCGACTGCCATCAACTCGACACCACCATCAGCGGATGATTGGTGACAGTGCGCAGAAATAGACTTGTCGCGCCGAGTATTGCGAGGTGCTCGTTTCCTATTCCAGCCTTCGACAAGCCAGGCTGAACAATGCCTACACGGAAGACTACGTACTTTCGCCGTGACGCCTTTCTTAAGACAACCAATCTATCTAGGCTCCCTCTGATAAATCGTGAGGGGCGACCTCCGTGATGTTTGGTTTCACGTTCGGTCAGGTGGGCAACCAGATTGGCAAAATTCCAAGTCCATTTTGTGGATTTTTGTGCCTGCCCGCAAACCTCGTAGAGATCCTTCACGCGATTGCCGGCAGCCGCGCCGGAGGAAAACTTACAATGCCAAAGCGTGACTGTGATTGTGTCTTCAGTGTCCTCAATAGCGACTATGTCAGCGCTTTCTCCGGCATCATCATCATCGATGATGAACGCCGATGGGCCTTGTTCTAGATGTTCGATGAATTTCTGTTGAATTGAGCGGGGTCGAAGCTCCGCGCCGCGCCAGCGGCTTTCTTGATTCAGCAGCGTGTCGCCCCAAGCAAGCTGATTGATCAGATCATGGTCGAAGACTTCGGCCAGTTCTTCACGTGGTTTCAGCAATATCTCCCCTGAGAGCTGAGAGCCATCTGCCAGCCGTACCAAAGGAGGGTTGGTGGTGAAGAACTCAACGGCGGGCTCAACCTTGTTGAACGCTTCGATGCTTATTTCAGCCCCCTCGACGAGCATAATTGAGTAAAACAGACCTTGAGCAGCATTTTCAGCGACAAGCGTCATCTTGAAGACGCATTCCACGTCTGCGCCTGCCTTCAACTTGAAGGTAAATGCGTTTCCTGCAGCAGGCCATTCGACTAAATCTAGTTGGCATTCGTGAAAGCTGTACCTACTATCGCCACAAACGACCGTATTTTTGAAACTCGCTGATTCGAAAAGTTGATCCGGCCAATCTACCATCATGGCTTGACTTTCAGGAAGCACGCCGTTCTTTATAAGCTCAGGAATCAATGTGTGCTTGAGAAAGTCGTTAGGCTCGATATTGTCGTTTGACAGTTTAAGTCCCAGGCCATTACACCATTCTTTCCATCCTGCCAGAGAGTCGGTCTGGAGTGACCATATTTTCCCCTTGCGCGAACACCCAATGCTCACTCTACGGCCATCTTCATATCCAACGCCCATCACGTTCGACTTCATTTTGTCTTGTTGCAAAACAGGATCGATAGCATCTCGAACATCGAGTCCGGCGAACATTTGGTATCTGACGTTTCTGCTTAGGCCTGTCAGGCCAACACTGTGCAGAGTCATCCGCCGCAATTTGCTGAACGCGCGGAATACATTCTCATCTCGCACCGGCTGAGGGTCGGTGGATAAGCATCGCGCCAGCTTCGATGCGAAGTATTTTCGTGAACTGTTGATGAAAAGTAAGCTTCGTTCTTCATCGTAGAAGACGACAAACAAGTCCCATGTGTCGATAACGATGTCACGGGAGTCTGTCCAGTCAACCTTGTCTTGCTGATTGACAATAAAGACCAGCATCTGGTCCTGCCGGCTGAAAATGGGCTGATAAATAATCTGAGTTGGTCGAAACGCCTTGCGATATCCCGTGTGGTCGAAGTCAGGTACTCGAAACACCTCGGTACTCAGTTTGGGCTTCATTGTCAGTGTGGATATCTCCAACTCAGAGCTCGCCTCCTCAATTGGCTGAAGATTCTCTACCAACTCTGACAATTTAGCCTGTGGGTCGATAGCGTCGTAGCTTAAGTCGGACAGCAGATTGTTCCAGTCGGCATCCTCTTGGTACAGGCTTTCCAACGCTTCGGGGACACCGTCCTCTGCCGTGTTGGCGACAAAGCTCGCATCCCCAACATTCGCCCCAGCTCGTGCGAATCGTCCAATGAACTGCAATGTGATGCCCAGGCTCTTGTGCACAGAATGTAGCGCAGCCACCTTTAGCTGCGGCAGGTCGAAGCCTTCACCGAACATGTCAACGCAAATCACTATTCGGTGCCGCCCGCTTCGGATGTTCTTCAGGACTTGCTCTCGGCCACGCGTTTGACTGTGGACAAGTATCGGGTTCAGATCAGGAAATTCCGCGTTGTAGATGTCTTCAAAGAGTCTTTGGGCTTGGCCTATCGTATTTGCTCTCGCCAGCAGCATGTGGTCCAAGCCGTTCGCAAGGTCAGCCCTCAACTTCTCCACTGCTTTTGTCGCGATCCTTAAATCAGCCAGTGAGCTGTCAGGCTCGAAGACTTGTAGGAACTGAATTGGCTTGAAGAATTCGTTCTCTTGTGCGAGCTGGAGCGGATAGTTGTAGATGATCTTCCCATTTAGAGCCTTGCCGTCCTCCCGGAAGGGAGTGGCAGTGAACATTAGCATCCGTGCGTGCCCACAAAGCCTTGAGAACTTGTTCCACGTCGTCGCCTGAGCGTGATGGGCTTCGTCAAAGAACACCTCACTGAAGAGGGCAGCGAATGCCTTCTGCTCATGCTCGTCACCCCGACTGATGGAGGCCATCGTCGTCACGATAATGTTGCATGTCCGGATCACTTGGAACTGCGCAGCTGTCGGTTTTCCGGTAAGCACGCCTACCACGGGATTCTTAACGTCGGCAACGATGCCAAGCCTTCTGAGAAGCCCAT
This sequence comes from Comamonas sp., assembly GCA_037968595.1. Taxonomy (GTDB): domain Bacteria; phylum Pseudomonadota; class Gammaproteobacteria; order Burkholderiales; family Burkholderiaceae_C; genus Comamonas. The sequence goes on along the minus strand of JBBKVU010000220.1, from coordinate 8,934 downwards.
ATTCGCGAAACTTGTCTGCGGTCTGTTGACGGAGCGCATCTGTGGGAACTATGACAAGCACTCGATCTCCGCGCGACTCGACTGTGACGGCTAACATTACTTCCGTTTTTCCGGTGCCGGTAGGCATCACAATGATTGCCGGCTCGTTGCTTAAGCTCCAATGTGCTGCGATTGCATGAAGCGCGCCGATCTGAGGGGCCCGTAAACCAGGTCGCACAGGGGAGCCCTCAACCGCTTTAAGCTCTGAGACGTAGTTGATCCCATTCCGCCAGGAGGCATGCGCTTCTGTCTTGAGGCGATTGCCTTCGTCTATGCGTGCCTCGATTTCGCGGAAGCGAGCGTCTTCGATCTCCAATACACCGCCGACGACTGCACTACTTATCCCACGTATCACACCTGTTGGAGCCAGATCTGTGAAGTCGAAACTGTTGCTGACTAAGTCCACAACATAAGTTGCTCCATCAATGGTGGTTGCTTTTAGTCGCTTGAAATTCGGACCACGAGACCGATACGACGTGATTGTGGCGTCGTGGACCTCACTCGCCCGCGCGATGCATGAGGCATCTACCACGCCGTTTCGGATCCGATATGAAAACCTTGTCGGTAAACGAATATGCGTTGCCGCACCTATGTCCGCTTCCATAACCATTTCTTGCCTCCATCCTTAGCTTGTATGGCCTTCGTGCTTCAAATTTTTTGGCCAGTGATGCGGGGCTTATTCCGTCTCACAATTTATTGCTTTAAAACCACCTATGGATAGATGTAATAAACATTTTGCAACAAATTCAGGACGGATAGCTAGTGAACCGTAGGTAAGACCTTCATTTGTGCATCATCATGGTCCAGAAAACGGCGTTTTATGTGATTTGGGCGGCAACCATGCGGTGTAGATTTCAGTGCGAGGCTTGGACAGTTCTCTAAATACGCCTACGAAGTACAAGAAGTGACAGCCAAGAATTCCACTATCTGCTATTCGCGTGTATTGATGTTTGATGCACTTGAGTAGGTTCTGCGGAGGGCGTCGTGTCTTCATTCGCTCTGAACCTGACCTACTTGCTCGAGGACGCCCCGTGCCGATCGTCAAGAGGTTCATGGAGGAGGTCGCCTAAGGTGCTTACTTGTCGCCGCAGCAGGTTTGGTTCCACACAGTGGGTGGATCGCCCTGGCTTACCAGGACACTGTTGAGTTAATGTCTGAAATCGGGCACACCGGAATTTCGAAGAAAAAATTCGTGGGTCTTAGATCAGCCTGAGGTAGTCAGCCACAAGAGTCTGATTGCTGGTCGTGGAAATGCCCCAGATCGGCCCGCTGGCGGCTGGCGGCTGGCGGCTGGCCAGGAGCGTGGACTTGGCCGTGCCTCGGATGCGCGGGTAGAAATGATCTGGCTCTGGCGGCCAGGAACTCACCAGTGCAATAACTCGCGATAAGCGCTGCACAGCAAAGCGTTCCTACCTTCTTGCGCCTGGACATCGGCGCTGTAAAACCCATTTCTGCCGGCTCGTTTATTTTCTTGCAAATTTATCAACGCATCATATCTCTCATTGTGGTGCGTGTTGATTTATTCGGACTTTTTGAAAGAGTGCGGTCAAAAAAGGCCGCCTGCAGAGGGCGCAGGGCGGCCAGCGGCGGTTCTTGGGCGCAGGAGGCATGGTCGCGTTTAGGGGGTGGTCTTGCTCTGAGTCATTGCGCTGCCATAGTCCAACAACCAGAGAGCAAGGCCTGCACGTGATGGTGTCCGCCATGCAGCGCCACGCAGCCGAGGGCGAGGCAATGTGCAGGGATTCAGTTGTCTTGATCCATCTGCGCCAAAGACTTCTGGCGCGCGAGTGCACAGGCGCCCCAGGCCTGAGCAGGATGGGCTATCGGTTCAAGCCTCTGTGCTTTGATGAGCAGTTGAACTAACGCCCGCAGGCCATAGAGGACATGCAGTCGCATGGTCGTTGCGCGTGGCCCTGCGCCACGCTCCCTTGCATCCCCCTGCCTCCATTCACCGCACAGCCTGCCGCAGGCATCGGCACCGTGCCAGATCAGTGCCAGTCAACGATCGCTGTCGGGAGAATCGTCGAGAGGAAAACCAGCATTCGCGCAGGGGCTAAGAACGAAAAACTGTCGGCGCAGGCGCGCTGCGGCGTTGTTGAAAATGAAAACGGGTATCCGTTGCAGGCAGCAGACGCTCAGAATTTCGGCGGCTCCTTCGGCTGGGCCGGCAAGAAATCTCAGTTTTTTACGTTCAAGGCTTTGTTCATGGCAAAGACGATGCCCCATAACGAGATGGCGAGAATTCCAATGACGATCCATGCAAAGTTAGCCACGCCTGACCGATCAAGCAAAACTCCGCCAATAACGCCGCCGCCGGCCACCGCAGTGTTCCAGGCCGTCGTGTACATGGACTGCGCCACGTCGACCGACTCGCCGGCAAAGCGCGACAAGGCCGTTTGAGTGATCGTGGCGAAGCCGCCGACAGCGAGGCCCCACACTGCCACAGAAGGGTAGACCATCTGCGAAACGTCGCCCCAAAGGCCCAGCATCAGGGAAGCAACGGCAAAGATCATGATGCTTGCCACGGCAAGAAATTGCAGCCGACGATCGACCATTGCACCGACGAACCACAGGCCGATGATCGAACCCAGTCCGAAGACGAACAGGACGATGTCCACGTTCGCAGACAAACCTGAAGGCTCGAGCAAAGGCTCGATATAGATGTAGAGAATGTTGTGCGCAACAACAAAGGTAAAGACAACAAACAGCACGGCACGAATTCCGGTTTTCAAAAACACACTGGAAAGAGCTTGGCGTTGTGATTTGTTCTGGCCGGGGAAGTCGGGGACTATGGCAATGACCCACACCATGAGTAGAAGTGCCAGGGCACTCATCAGACCAAACGCGCCTTGCCAGCCTATGGCGTCGCCAAGCGAGGCTCCGAGCGGCACACCGAGCACCAAAGCGATGGTCGCGCCCGCGCCGGATATCGCAATTGCCCGACCACTGAGATGAGACGGCGACATGCGCATCGCATAGCCGGCCAACAGCGACCAGACGATGCCGCCGAAAACACCGGCGAAAAAGCGTGCCACCAGTGAGACGCCATAGCTATCGGAAAGCGCTGTGACGAGGTTGACCGCCGCAAAGCCGAAGATCGCAGTTAACAGCAAAGGACGCCGCCGCATGCCTTGTGTGAGGCTGGTCACCGGAATGGCTGCGACCAGCGCGCCCACCGCGTAGGCCGTTATGAACTGACCCGCGAGGCTTTCAGAGACGTTCAAGCCATGTGCAATGGAAGAGAGCAATCCGGCCGGCATGATCTCGGTCAGCAGCGTGACAAAGGCTGCCATAGCCAAGGCAAGCAGTCCACCTAAGGGCAATCGCTCGGTGCGTTTGTGTAGAGCGGGTGCTGTTGTCTGATTCATAAACCAAATTCCTTAAATCGAAGTTGTTCTCGCTCTTTGATGAGCATCAGCACGCATGTTGCAGGGACATGAACAAAAGAAAAATAGGCTACAGTGAACAATATATGTGACACATAAGTCATTAATTGATGGGCTCATATGGAAAGTCTTGGTTCTCTTGACGTCTTCGTACGCGCGGGGGAGTCCCGCAGCTTCACTGCGGTCGGGCAACAGCTGGGAATCTCCGCATCGGCGGTCAGCAAGGCCATAGCGCGGCTGGAACAACGCCTGGGGGTTCGTCTGTTCCACCGCTCTACGCGCACCATCAGTCTGACGCCGGAAGGTGCACTGTTTCTGGAGCGCTGCCGCCGTATTCTTTGCGAGGTCGAGTCGGCCGAAGCCGAACTCCTGCAAACGCAAAGCGCCCCTCAGGGCAAGCTGCGCATCAGCCTGCCGTCGGTCGGCACGTTGTTCATGCCCAAGCTGGCGGCCTTCCAGCGGTGCTATCCCGACGTCGCGCTGGACATCGACTGCTCGGATCGGTTGGTGGACGTGATCGAAGAGGGTTTCGACGCTGTGATCCGTACCGGGGAACCCAGCGATTCCCGATTGATGGCGCGGGTGCTCGGTACCTACCGAAGGGTCATCGTCGGCGCGCCGGACTATTTCCAGCGGGCCGGACTCCCGCAGCAACCTGAAGACCTGGCCGGCCACGCCTGCTTGCTGTACCGGTACCCCACCACGGGCAAAACGGACATATGGCCTTTGAGCAGGAACGGACGGTCCCTCGCCATGGATCTGTCAGGCAGCATGGTGACGAATTCTCTGGACCCGCAGATCTGCTTTGCTGAACAAAGTCTCGGTATCGCCTGTGTCCCTGACATCGCCGTGCGTCGTCAAATGGACGAAGGGAAACTGATCACTGTGCTGGACGACTACAACCAAGACCACACCACATTCCGGATCTTGTGGCCCTCCAGCCGACATCTTTCGCCCAAGCTCAGGGTGTTTGTGGACTTCATGGTGCAGAACTTGTTTCCGCTTTGACCGCGGGAATTGCACGATATACATGCCGACCAGCATGTCCCATGCACAAACTACAGCGGCAGCGATCCTCAGCGCTTTTCCCAGTGGTACGCGATTTTCTGACTCAGTGGACGCCTGCCGGGCTGGCCTGGAACGCGCCTCTCACTTTACGCTTCTACCTGCACGGGGTGCACGCAGGCGGCCCAATGCATGCGTGCCTCACGCGACTCCGGGGAGAGAGTGTTCCGTTTCCCGGTGATGCGGATCGGCAGTGCCCGCTGCTGTCTCAACGCGTCCAGCGCGTAATCCAGTCAACTACCCGCTGCATGACATCGACGCGGTGGCCTGCCTTGCCTTGGCTGGTGAATTTATGGCCTTCGCCGGGATACAAGACCAACTCGCTGGCCTGGTTGCCACCGCGGCGCAGTGCGACAAAGGCGGCTTCCGCCTGGCTGCGTGGGCAGCGTTCGTCATCGTGGCCATGCAGCAGCAGCGTGGGCGTGGCGGTGGCCTGCAGGTATTCGATGGGTGACTGCGCTCGCATGCGTTCGCGCGCCGCCTCACCCTCGCCCAGCATGGCGTAGTTGTCGGTAAAGTAGCCTGTGTCCGAAGAGCCCCAGTGGATGTCGATCTGCGACAGCGCGGCCATGGGGACGGCGGCCTGGAAGACATCGGTATGGCCCACGGCCCAGCACGACATGAAGCCGCCATAGGATTTTCCGGCAATCGCCACCTTCTGGCTGGCCAGCCCGGCATCCTGCAATGCCTGCACCGCAGCCAGCTGCTGGGGCAGGTCCAGTTCGCCCCAGTGCCCCCGCAGGCGTTCGCTGAATTGCCGGCCGTAGCTCGATGAGCCCACCGGATTGAGCGCCAGGATGGACCAGCCCTGGGACCACAGCATGGCCCAATAGGCTGATGGGCCATAGGCAAAAAGCGCAAAGCTGGCCGGGCCGCCATGCACATCGAGCAGCAAGGGCGTTGCACCCTTGGCGCCTTCGGGACGTATCAGCCAGCCGTCGACACGCTCGCTGCCTCCTTGTCCGTCGGGAACATCGAATTCGTGGCGCTCATAAGTTGCCTGCCGGCGTTCGCGCCACCAGGGGTTGAGGTCGCTGAGGCATCTTTCCTGAGAGCCATCGCGGCCGCAGCAGTACAGCTCCATGGGGCGCACCGGGCTTTCGGCGGTGTAGACCATGTGCTCGCTGGAGATGGCCAGCTGCGACAGCTGGCGCTCGCCCTGTACCAGCCAGCGAATCTTGCCTTCGGGCACGCTGATCTCGGCGACCGCATGGACGCCACGGCGGGCGATCAGTGCGCGCACCCGGGAACTGTCCTTGCCGGCAAACTGTACGCTGGTGGCTTCCCCTGCAATCTCAATCGAATCATCTCCCAGGGGCTGAACCTCGCCGGAGTCCAGCGCTATGCGCCACAGCCGCACCTGCGCATCACCTTCTTCGGCCGTGCCCGAAAACACCAGGCAGCGGCCATCCGGGGACCAGATGGGAAACAGCACTTGCGCCTGTTCTGAGGTCAACCGACGGGCGTTGCTGCCATCCACGTCCATGAGCCAGGCATCGCTGCGGTGCGATTCATCGCCTTCACGCGAGCGGGAGTAGACAATGCTCTGGCCATCGGGCGAAAGGCGGGCGCTGTTCACATTGAAAGCGCCATCGGTAAGCTGCCTGGCCTGGCCACTGTCGACATTGACCGAGAACAGATGGGTTTCCTGGTCCAGCCGGTAACCCAGGCCATCGGCTTTGTACGGCAGCTTCCAGATCACCTGGGGCCGGTTTTCCGGCGGCATGCCTGCCTTGGGGTCGGCGCGCGCGCCGCGCAGGTTGGGGTCCACGCTCAACGAGACCAGTACCAGCAGCCTGCGGCCATCGGGGCTCCACTCGATGTCGGTGACACTGCCCTCCAATATGCCCAGCTGGCAGGCTTCTCCCCCGGTGCGCGAGATCAGGAACAATTGGCTGGGGCCCGCTCGGTCGGACAGGAAGGCCAACTGCTGGCCATCAGGCGACCAGCGTGGATGGTGGTCATACGAGGCGCCACTGGTCATCTGCCATGGAGCGCCTCCATTGGCAGGATAGATCCAGAGGGTGCTGGTGGCCTGCTCGCTGGCCTGATTCACGGCGCTGACGCTGCAGGCCGCGAGGCTTTGGTCCCAGGAGAAGCTCAGGTCGGAAATGGTCTTGTGCTGGAGTAGATCAGTGGCTTCAAACGGGTGGGGCATGGGCGGCTTTCAGGAATGATGCGTTGCCTTTCGCGGCAACCGGGCCGGTGGTGATTCGCACCGAACCGAGCTCGAGCCTGGAAATTAAGCGTTGCTCACGCTGACCAAGGTCGGACAAAATCCCGCGCTCGGCGAAGCGGAAGTCACATACCTTTCGAGCTGCCCAACCTCTCCACGCAGGACAACCTCGTTCCGCTGCGCTCTTTGCTATGCACATTGCGACGCTACTGCTTGAGAGGGCTGCAGGCATGCATCCAGGTGTCGGTGGCGCAAGTCTTGAAATCGTTTTGCCTTCTACGATCGAACCTCTCAAACGCCTTTGCCAGTGTGATGTGAACTCTCGTCGCAATGCGCACTCGTCCTACGGTCGAGTTGCAGGGGAAACGTAACCTACGGTGCCGTCCCTCTCTTCACGAAAGATCCCCATGACCAAAGAAAGTAAGCGTGCGGGCGCCGGCAACGAGAGCGCCAAACAGGCTCCGGCGAGAAATACCGACAGTGGCCCATCGGCGGTGGCAGCCGTTGGTGGTGATGCGTTGAGCGTGAGAGCCGCCCAGACCGAAGCGCTCGTGGCCGCGCGGCCCTACAACCCGAACAAGGCTGGCGAGCATGGTTTCGACAATGGTCTGGTGCCCGCCGCGGGCGCGACGGCCGAGCCAGCATCGCGCCTGCCGGGCTCGAGCACGGTGTCCGAAGCCAACGGCTCGGACAAGACCGGCAGCGTGGCGCCCGAAGGTGTCAACGCCAGCATTGCCCCGCTGGACCGCGTGCGCGTCGATTCCGCGGGCCAGGTGCTCACCACCAACCAGGGCGTGCCGATTGCCGACAACCAGAATTCGCTCAAGTACGGTGTGCGCGGGCCGGTGCTGCTGGAAGACTTCATCCTGCGCGAGAAGATCACGCATTTCGACCATGAGCGCATTCCCGAGCGCATCGTGCACGCGCGCGGCTCCGGCGCGCATGGCTACTTCGAGTGCTACGAGCCGCTGACCGAGCTGACGCGCGCCGCCCCCTTCAAGGAAGCCGGCAAGATCACGCCCGTGTTTGTGCGCTTTTCCACGGTGCAGGGCGAGCGCGGCTCCAAGGACACGGCGCGCGACGTGCGCGGCTTTGCTGTCAAGTTCTACACCGACGAAGGCAATTGGGATCTGGTGGGAAACAACATGCCGGTGTTCTTTATCCAGGACGCGATGAAGTTTCCCGATCTGGTGCATGCCGTCAAGCCCGAGCCCCACCACCAGATGCCCCAGGCCGCCAGCGCCCACGACACTTTCTGGGACTTCGTCTCGCTGATGCCCGAGTCCACGCATATGCTGATGTGGCAGATGTCGGACCGCGCCATTCCACGCAGCTACGCCACCATGCAGGGCTTTGGCGTGCACAGCTTCCGTTTCGTCAATGCAGCTGGCGAGTCGGTCTTCGTCAAGTTCCATTGGAACCCCAAGGCCGGAACCCATTCGCTGGTCTGGGACGAGGCCGTGAAGATCTCCGGTGCCGATCCGGACTACCATCGCCGCGACCTGTGGGAGCGCATTGAGGCCGGCGCCTACCCCGAGTACGAGCTGGGCGTGCAGGTGTTCACCGAGGAAGAGGGCGAGGCCTTCAGCTTCGACATCCTCGACGCCACCAAGCTCATCCCTGAGGAACTGGTGCCCATTCGTCCGATAGGCCGCATGCTGCTCAACCGCAATCCCGACAACTTCTTTGCCGAAACCGAGCAGGTGGCGTTCTGTACCGCGCATGTGGTGCCGGGCATTGATTTCTCCAACGACCCGCTGCTGGCCGGGCGCATCCACTCCTATGTGGACACGCAGATTTCTCGCCTGGGTGGGCCCAACTTCCACGAGATTCCAATCAACGCGCCGCTGGCGCCGGTGCACAACAACCAGCGCGATGGCATGCACCGCCAGGCCATTCACCGCGGCAAGGTGGCGTACGAGCCCAACTCGCTGGCCGGTGGCTGCCCGTTCCAGGCGGGTGCGGCCCAGGGCTTTGTTTCGGTGCCGGCGCGCATCGAGGCCAAGGAGGCCCAGGCCAAGGTGCGTGCCAAACCCGAGAAGTTTGCCGATCACTACACCCAGGCCACGCTGTTCTTTGAAAGCCAGACGCCGGTGGAGCAGGCGCATATCGCGGCGGCGTTCCGCTTCGAGCTGAGCAAGGTGACCGTGCCTGCTATCCGCGAGCGCATGGTGTCCTCGCTGCGCAATGTCTCCGAGCATCTGGCCAGCCAGGTGGCTGCAGGCCTGGGAATGGCCTTGCCCGAGCCCATGCCGCGCGCTCTGGCCC